>JANQHZ010000251.1 GCA_028282445.1 Candidatus Binatia bacterium
TTCTAGGCCTGTCGCTGCTAGGCGTGAGAAAGGGGTAATTCCAATGCTTACCAATAGAAAATTCGTCTCCCTCGCCTCGGCCTGCGCGATTGCGCTGGCTGGTGCGACGGCCAGTATGGCCGCACCGGACCACGACAATCCGTCGGCGATCCTGATCTATCCCAAGATCGTCGTGGACACCGCCAACGGAGTTGACACTCGGCTGCACATCTCGAACGCGAGCGACCGCCCCGATGGTGTGACCTCGTCCGACCAGATGGCGCACTGCTTCTATGTCAACGCCAACAGCCACTGCAGCAACACCGGCGCCGTCTGCAGCTCGTTCCTCGACTGCGATGACGGCGGCGTCTACGGCGCGTGCGAGCCCGGCTGGATCGAAACCAACTTCGACATCTACTTCACGCAGCGCCAGCCGATCGGCTGGGTCGCTTCGGAAGGTCTGGCCGGCGACGACCTGCCCTGCCGCGCCACTTTCCTCAACCCGAATCCTTGCGCCGGTCTCGGCTCGAACGGTGGGACTCGAATTCCGCCGATCTCGGAGACGCCCTTCATCGGCGAGCTCAAGTGTATCCAAGCGGATTCCGACACCCGCCTGCCGCGTTCCTGCGACAACGACGTCATGGGCCAGGAGTGCCGCAATGACCTCACCGGGCACGCCGCGATCACTTCGGCTGCGCTTGGCGACGTTGCGTCGTATCGCGCTGCCGGCCTCGAGAATGTCGACAGCAACGGCGACGAGTCGCTGATTGTCGGTGGGGAATCCAACGTCAACGCCGAGTACGAGCCCTGCGCGGACGTGCTGGTGATGGACTTCGTGTACGATGGCGCTATCGACCCGGTTTCTCAGCTCTTCCAGGCGGCTTCGCAGCTGACCCTGGTTCCGTGCACGCAGGACTTCCGCGGCACGGATGTCGACCCGGTTGTCGCCCAGTTCCTTGTCTACAACGAGTTCGAGCAGCGCCTGTCGACGAGTCGCCGGGTGGACTGTCTGCTCGACACGCCGATCTCGCGTATCGACACGACCCAACCGGTCAACTCCATCTTCTCGGTCAACGTCGGTGGAACCATCACCGGCCAGGCCCGTATTCGTGGCGTCGGCGGCGGTCTCGCCGGCGTAGCGCTGCTTGGCCTTGCGGTCGACTTCCAGGACCCGAGCACGACCGTGGCGTGGGCCGGATACGCCCTGGACACCGCGGTCGAGACGGCGATCGATTCTCCTGACACCATCAGCCTTCCGTAATTCTGTCGAGCACTAGGATTCAAAGTGACGACGCCGACCTTAGGAGGAACACGCATGATCACTTTTGCGGGGCGACGCACCGCCAGCGTAGTGACGCTTTCGGTGGCGCTGGCGTGTCTCGCCGCAACAGCGAGCGCCCAGTCGTTCACCGTAGAGGAGCCAAGCTCGATTCTGATCTTTCCTAAGGTCGTGAACGAGGACGGCGACAACCCCCGGGACACCTGTATCCAGATCACCAACAACAGCAACATGATGGCTCACGCCTACTGCTTCTACACGGATGGGCAGAGCCTGAACGGTGTCCGTCGGTGGTCGGTAACCGACTTCCGCATTAGCTTGACCCGCCAGCAGACCACCACTTGGTGTGCGAGCGAGGGCCGTCCGGTCGATCCGAGCGATGACAGCACCGGTCTCGACCCGGGTGCGGTGCCTCCGGTAATCCCCGGATTCACCGGAAGCCTGGTCTGCATCGAAGTGGACTCGCCCTTTGGCGGAGGCCCGAGTGGCGCCAACGACTTCACCGGTCGCGCCGACGTGGCGGGGGCCGACTACAACGCGATCGGCATCCCGGCGATCGACAATCCCAACGCGGATAACATCTTGGACTTGGACGGTGTCGAGTACGCACAGTGTCCCTCTGCCTATCACCTGAACTTTGCGGTCAATGGACCGGCTGGCGCGGTGGCCCTCGGGCCGATGGCTGGTGTCGGGCTCGGCGAGGGCGTCGCGACCGTGAGCAACAGCATGACCGTCGTTCCTTGCAACTTCGACTTCGGCAACCTGATTCCGGCCCGCGTGTCGATCGGCTTCGACCCGATCGTCGACGAGACGGAGGTGGTCGGGTCTGAGGGGATCAGCGACGTGGTTTGCTGGGACAACCTCCAGCTCGAAGGCACAGGGTTCAACTTGCTGACGAGTTTCGGAACCGCTCAGGCTAACGGAACCGATCCCGCGACGGGGTCGCCGGCCGGCTTCGTCGCCGTCGCCAATGTGCTGCGGGTCGGAGCCAGTGGTGGAATGGACTTGGCAACGACAAACCTGCACGCCGTGTCCGACTCGCTCGCGAACGGCCAGATTATCCTTCCCTGAGGCTTGACCAATGGGATGTGGCGAGAGCCCTCGCGTAAAAAGGAGCCATCGGATGGTTACTGGAAGTAAAGGACTCAAGTTCTCAGCAGTGGTTGGGGCGGTTGCTCTCGCCAGCGTGACGCTCGGTGTAGTCGGGGCGGCGGCGCAGCCGGGTGAGGCCACGTCGACGACTCGCACGGCGTCGTATCTCCACTTCCCGAAGGTGGTGGTATGGACGACCAGCCCAAGTGCAAACCCCGCACTGGCTCCGGGAGACTACGCTCAAGACACGGTGATTCAGCTGACCAACACTTCGAATGAGCGTGTCGACGTCAACTGCTACTATGTGAATGCGAACCGCCACTGCGGTGGCCCTCCGGGATCGGGTCCGGTCTGCCGGACCGATGCCGATTGCCTCCCCGGTGTGCAGTGCCTTCCGGGATGGCAGTCCGCGGACTTCCAAGTGGACCTGGCCCCGCAACAGCCGGTCGGTTGGACGGCCTCCACGGGTCTTAGCCGTTTGCCCTGCTTTGATGCCGGGTGCCCGGGCGGTATTCCGGATCAGCAGTTCGGCCTGGTGCCGGCGGTAGCTGAGCAGCCCTTTATCGGCGAGCTGCGTTGCTTCGCGGTTGAGAACGATGTTCCGATTGACGCCGACGTCCTGAAGGGTGAAGCGACGATCGTCGAGAGTGGGCCTTTCGGTTCCGCCGACCAGGTGCTGAGCGCCTCGTATAACGCGATCGGATTTCAGGCGACCTCGGACGGCGGTGGCGGCGACGCACTTTGCCTCGGCGGGACTCCGGCGGGCGCGACATGTGCTGCGAACTACACGCCATGTGCGGCCAACCTCTCTGTGCAGCACTTCTTCGATGGTGCGACGGTTGGCGATTCGGTGGTCAGCACGGAGCTGACGTTGTCGCCCTGTAGCACGGAGCTGGAGACTGGAGCCCTGCTCGCACCTTCGAACCGTGTGGTAGCGCTGATCTTGGTCTACAACGAGTTCGAGCAGCGTTTCTCGACGGGGACCGTGGTGGCTTGCTCCGAGAACACTCGCTTGGTTGACATCGACACGCCGGAAGGCCCTGCTGGGGACGACTTCTCGCTTTTCTCGGTCGGTACGCAGGGAACGCTCGGCGGTCAAACCCGAATCAAGGGAACGGGTGGCGGAGATCTCTTTGGTCCTGGGCTCGTAGCGGTGGCGCATCAGTACTTCGCACCGGATTCGGACAGCGACCCGACGAGCTCGGCCGCGTATCAGGTCAACGGCAACTTCGCCGCGGAGCCGATTGCGGATGCGTTGTATCCGCCCGCCGGTCCGTGAGCCGTAGCTAAAAGAGTTTGTTCGGAAAGAGCCGGACGCCGGTGGGCGTACCGGCTCTTTTTCCGTAGAGAGCGTTTGGTTCGGTCTAGATTCGACACATTGGGGAACCGGCATGTCTGGAAAGCGTATTCTCGTCGTCGAGGACAACTTGGATAATCGGCGGATTCTCGTTTACAGGCTCAAGAGAATTGGAGAGTTCGAGATTCTCGAGGCGAGTAATGGTCAGGAGGCTCTCGAGATCGTGAAGCAGGATCCGCCGCCCGATCTCGTCTTCATGGACCTCAAGATGCCGGTAATGGACGGCTGGGAAGCGACCAGGCAGATCCGAAAGTTGGATGGTGGCGCGAGTATTCCGATCATTGCGCTGACTGCACAGGCAATGGCCGGCGACGAGCAGAAGGCGCTGGCGGCGGGCTGCGACGATTACCTTGCCAAGCCGATCGTCGATCTGGGCGTCGTGCGGAGCAAGATGGAGCGCTTGTTGGAGCGCTAGGACCTGCGGATCTCGACTCGATCGGCAGCAGTAAATGGGGGGTGGGTATCTCTCGGGCTCTCGGCGCCTGCTGTGCTCTCTCCTTTGCGCGTTGGTGTTTGGGGAGGGAGAAGCGGGCGCCGGTAGTGTTCCGTGTGGCGACGTTCGAGAGGTCGTCGCTGGTGTGTTCGATGAGGCACCGGGCTGCGACGGCGACCTGAATCTGGATGGCCGGGTCGGGGCGGCGGATGTCGTTCTTGCGGTTTCGGATTCACGGGGGCCGACGGCGACGGCGAGTGTTACGCCGACGCCGACAGCCGTGCCGGTGAGCCCGAGTGCGACCAGTACCGCAGTAACGACCGGGGGGATGGCGACGGAGACCCCGACCGCGACGCTAGGGCCTGCGAGCCCGACAGTGTCGCCGATAGTCTCCGCTACAGCGAGTGGGCCGCCGACGCGGACGCCGACGGCGACTCGAACCGGAACCCGAACCCGTAGCTTTACCCGCACGGGGACGTCGACGCGGACACGGACTCCGTCGCGGACGGAGACGGCCACGAGGACCGGGACGCGCACGGGGACGTTTACGAGGACGCGAACGGCGACCCGCACGCGGACGCCGTCGCGGACGGGGACGCGCACCCGAACTCCGACCCGTACGAGATCCTGGACACCGACGCGTACATTTACGCGGACGCGGACGCCGTCTCGGACGGCGACTGCGTCTCGCACGGTGACCGGGACGCGTCTCCCCACCGCAACCCGGAGCGCGACCCGTACGAGGACCCCCTCCTTTACGCGCACCCCATCGCGGACGGGAACACCGACGAAGACAATTACTGGCACCCGGGCGCCGACGGATACACGGACGCGGACGCGGACTCGTACGAGCACGCGGACACGCACGCCGTCGAGCACTCGCACGGTCACGCGCACACGGACGGGGACGCGTACCGCGACGACGAGCCGAACGCCGACGACGACCCGTACTCCCAGTCGAACCAGGACGGCTACCCGAACGAGGACGGCTTCGGCGACGGTGACATCGACCCGCACTCCGTCAAACACGAGAACGGTAACCGCGACTCGAACCTTCACGGCGACAAGGACAGCGAGCGGAACCGCGACCAACAGTCGGACCCGAACCGCCACGCGAACGGCCACTCTTACACGGACGCCGACGTCCACCCGCACCCGGACGCCGACCCGAACCGCGAGCGCAACGCGAACCGATAGTCACACCCGCACGGCGACCCGGACACCGACGATTACGCGTACGCCGACCTCGACCCGGACCCAGACCTCGACTCGGACGCCCACCGGGACGCGGGCCCCAACCAGCACACGGACCCAGACGCGGACTCGTACTCCCTCGTTTACGCGGACGCCGACGCGCACTGCGACGGCGACCGGCACGGAGACTGCGACGGCGACGGTGACTCCCACTCCGACAATTACCCCGACGGTTCCCACAATCGGTCCGGACCTCACCGCCTTTGGGGTTGCCCGTGCGGACGGGTTGATCATCGAGCCGTTCGCTGTGTCGGGAGGCGATACCCCGGCCTACCGGCGGCCGATCGGGAACGGGTTCATCCTCTACGCGGAGTTCAAGCGTCCAGCCGATCTGCGACCGATTGCGACGTCGACCTTTAATCAGAACATCGACGCGTTGCCGGACTTTCAGATCGTCAGCGACCGCCCGCTGGGCGACGGCAGCGCGGCAGTGTGCGATGCCGGACCGGCGCCGAATCTACCGACCGGTGGTGTGCCGGCGGTGGCGGGCGGGAATTTCGAGTCGAACCCGCAGGCGGTCAACGACTTCTCTTGCCGCTTCGACGTGAGGACCGGAGGCTCTTCCGGGCCCTGTACCCGCAACGGCAGTGGCAGCGACGTTTTTGCTTCGAACCAGACCGAGGTCCAGTTCTGCGCGATCGTGGGGGCGGAAATCGCCTTCCCTCTAGGAGACACTCGGCTGACGGTGCGGGTGCGTGACCAGCTTGGGCGTCCCGGCCCGCCGATGTCGATCTTGGTGCGTGTACTCGGGGACTGAGGAATTGCTCTCAGTGGATTTGCTTGTCGGGTTCCCGGTTCGGATCGGATCCATCCGAGAGATGGACCCCGTGACGGCGGGCGAACTCCAAAATCGTCGCTTTGGCGAGCTTGCTCGGCCGGAAGCGACCGTTCTCCCAACGGTTGACCGTTCCGACCGTGATCCCTAGCGCGTGGGCGAATTCTTCCTGGGTCATGCCGAGCTGCTGGCGGATCTGGCGGATGTATTGACTCATGTCTTCGGTCATCGGGGTCCTTTCGAGACAGCCTTCCTGTTTTGGGGTCGCCCCCCAGACTACCCAGCAACGAGCATGCCGAAATGCCCGAGTCCGTCCATATGTCCCTCCTGTCTGCTCGCTTTGCCGTATTTCGCCAACTTTTCGCCAAGTTGTACGCTCTTGGCAAAGAATCATTGACTTTTTTGACCTGCCCAAAGCATTGTGACGCGACCATGGAGGAGTTTGGTGCCAAGCCGTTCCGGCCCGCTGGGCTGACGAAGTCGGCAGGCGACGGTACCGGACCGGGGGCGGGTCGGGAGACCGGCGCCGTGGGATGGTATTTCGGCCTTGGCCGGGTCCTCCTTGCGATGGCCCTAGCGGTCCTTGCGAGCCTCGTGACGGCGCCTCAGTCGGCCGTCGCAGACACGGGGCCCGTCAGTGCCAGGATCGAATTTCCGGCGCCCTGGGGGCCTCTGCCTCTGCTTCAGGAAAGTCCCCCGGTCGAGCGCAGGTTGCGAGCTTCGGTGCGAGACATCATTCGCAACGTCCGTCGCTTCGTGAAGCGTGCGACCTACCTGGTCACCAATAGCCCGACCTGGTGGTGGAGGCGGGCCAAACGGCTGGTCTGGCCAGTCCTTTTCGCGTTCGGAGCCCTGTTGTTTGATCCTGGGCTGCTGTCGGCTTGGAAGAATGACGGTGTGCGAGTGCTGGCGACCTACGTTCCGATGATGATCTACGTCTACAGCCGTCTATTCGTCTCGAATGGGGTCAGCGTCATCACCCGGCTGGGTGTCGTGGTGGCGCTGGTATACGGCGTTTGGCGCCATGACGTGTTCTCCGACGGTCGATGGAACTCGGTCGGCCTCGGTCGCTTCGACGACCTGGTGGTGATTGCCCTCGCGGTCAGAGCTTTCGTGGCGAGCTGCCCCGAGGAATTGGTGCAACGCTACGCCGAACGCGCGATCGCCATCCGCAACCGCATCTATCGGACCGTCTCCTCACCGGGGTGAGAGGGGCCGGGCGGTTCCGGGTTTGCGGGCGTGCCCCACGCGCCTGCCCGGCGGGCGGCGCGATCGCTTAGAGGTCGGCCTCGTCGTATTCCAACCGGCGAAAACGAGTGCGCGCTTCTTGCCGGGGCGAAGCCGTGAACGATCAGTCGCCGATAGACCCTTCCTTGGCCCGTCGTGGCAGCGAGCTCGCTTCGGTCCCCTGAGGTCGCAGCTCGCCCTTCTCCAGATCGACGCGCCACAGCGCGACGCGCGTCTTCTGGTTCTCCTTCCAGCGGAGCTGGACTTCGAACTCGGGACCGTTCTTCTGGTTCGCATCCCAGCTGAACTCACCGACGTAGGCCCGGTCGCCGTCGGCGGTTTTCAGGTCGCGGACCTTTAGCGAATACCCCTTGAGCATGTCGCCAAGGGTCATCCCTTCGCCTTCCGGAGGCTTCGAGTCGCGCACCAGGGCGACGGCATCAGGCTCCTTTCCGGTCCAGATTTCGCCGGAACGGATCTGGTTGATGATCAGCCACGCGAACAGACCCATGAAAACGAGCAGACCTCCCCATCCGAGAATTGCCGCCCTCGCCGAGCCTTCTTTCGCTTCTTTCTGTGGTCCGTCTGCCATGGTGATGATCTCCCTGGAGGAATGATTTCGTCCGTCGCTGAAAACGGCGAATCTAGCCAACCGCATTTGTCACCGCAAGCGCCACCGTGATTGACCGGGGGTGGGCAAGTCGATTCTGCCCCACAATCCCGTCCCCCGGGGCCGGCGGACGTCCAGCGGGCGATGCGATGACGATTCAAGGACCGAAAAACCGATGGCTGCGCCTCGATTCGGACGAGCCGCGGTGCGTCAGAGGCGGGTGCGGCGTGTCGGGCGCTCTCGCCGGTTGCGGTATAGGGCGGGAACGACTCGAGCCGCCTCCTCGGACAGCAGGTCCCAGAGAATACCGCGCGGCCTCGGGTACAAGCTCGGCGCCGCAATCACGTCGTCCGGCGTGACCGCGAAGTCGAACGGCACATCGTGTGCGCGCATCGGAATTCGCTCGTCGATCACTTGGAGCGAATGCACGGTCGTTACCACCGGTGTGTATTCTCGAACCTTGCCCAGGTGGCGTAGGATTCCGTAGGCAAGGTCGAAGGCGCCGGCGCCTCGGCCGAGCATGGCACCCTGGCGATTGACCGCCATCGCGCCCGCTACCACGAGGTCCAGTGCCGGGAGCTGGTCGGGCGTGATCAGCCGACCCGCTTTCAGCGCGGCGCGCATGCTGGCGGCGCGCCAGGCGTTGGGTCCGAGGCGTTGTGGGTCGAGCTCGAGGAAGCATTGCTCGCTGCGCAGGCGTCCGAGCGCGATGTAGACCGTCTTGCCTTCCGCCAGCGCGTTTCGGCGGAGCCAGATCTGCGGCGCGCCGAGATCGAACTTGACCGACTTGGATCGCCGCCAGATGGTCAACCGGCGAAGCAGAGCGGAGGCGTTCTCGGCACCTCGAAAATTCGGGATCTGACCTTCTTCGTCGGGAAAGCGCACGACCCGCGCACGCGAGAGACGCGTTCGAACCTGCTGCCGGATCGCTTCCTTGCTCATGGGAGTATTTTCGCTGGCCCTGCTGCGGAAGCTAGGCAGCTACTACAGGGCGCCGTCGTGAGTCAATGATTGCGCGGCCAAGGGCGATTCGGGCAAGCGCGGCGGCTCGGCAGAGGTCAGTCGGTGTCGTCGTCGCTGGCTTCGCCCGGGAGCGTCGAGGATTCTCGCTCTGCGAGTCGACGCGCGGTGATGACGAAGCCGGTGTGGGCGACCATCCGGTGGTCGGGACGCACGCTCGGCCCCTCGACGTGCCATCCGCGCAGGAGATTCTCCATTGCTTCGACCGCAGTGAATCCCGACACCCGCGCCTGGTCGACGAACTGCTTCATCTGCAGAACGGTGGGAACGTAGGCGACAAGGACTGCGCCTGGCTTCAGGGCACGCCAGGCCTCCGGCAACAGTCGCCACGGTTCGGGCAAGTCGATGACGATTCGGTCGAGGTTGCGTTCCTCGATGCCGTTCCGAATGTCGGCGAGCTTGAGAGTCCACTGCGGCGCCGGCCCAAAGAATCGATCGACGTTGCCGCGCGCCATCTCGGCGAACTCCTGCCTCAGCTCGTACGAGTAGAGATGTCCGCTCGGGCCGATCATCCGCAGCAGCGCCATGGTGAGAGCGCCGGGGCCGGTTCCCACTTCGAGTACGCGCGCGCCTGGAAAGATGTCCCCCCATAGCAAGATCAAGCCGACGTCTTTGGGGTAGATGACTTGGGCCTTGCGAGGCAGGTGAGGGATCAATTTCGCATAGGTTGGACGGAGGACGAGGAACGCCTCGCCGCCGGAGTTCTCGATCGTGCTGCCGTCGGGCAGGCCGATGAGGTCGTCCATGTCGAAGCGACCGCTTCGCAGGTGAATGGTCTTTCCGGGCGTGAGCGTGCGCAGGTACTCGCGATCTTTGCGATCGACTAGCAGCACGTCTTCGCCTGCGCGCAACGGGTTGTCGCAATCGCTGTGCTTGTCGTCGGCGTCGCTCATGTCACTCTAGCTCGCGCGTGCTTCTTTGCGCTCGCGTTTGGCGGTGACTTCGCGAACGAGCCGACAGCGCGCGCAGAGCTCCGAATAGCTGGGCATCCCGCAGTTCTCGCAGGTTCCGGGGCTGTCGCCCGCATCGTCGCGCAGAAGCGGTTGAGCCTTGTCGATAAACTCCTGAACGAACTGCAGCTTGCTACCGGGGCTCGCCGCCTCGAGCTGATTCAGCACATGCTTATGGGTGAGTTGGGTGGCGCCGACACTGTTCGGACATTCTTCAATGACGTAGTCGATCTTGCGGAAAAAGCAGTATGCGGCGCTCTCATATTCCGTCGTCCGGTACAGCGGCTTGACCTTGCGGACGAACTTCTCGTGCGTCGGTTGCAGAACCGGATGCTGGCGCGACAGGTACTCGACCTGCCAGTGCAAGACGTTGCCCAGCAGGCGGGCGGCCTCGTCGTCGAGATTGTGCCCGGTGGCGATGACCGGGAATCCGCGGTCGAGGGCGAGCTTGTCGAAGTAGTACCGCTTGAGGGTACCGCAAGCCGAGCAAGCCGGTCGATTCGTAAAAGCCGTAGCTTCGTCGACCGCCAGGCCTTCGTCACGCAGGGAAACGTTGATCAGTTGCAGACCGCGTTGCTGTGCGAACGCGAGGGCGGTGTCGGTCGACCGGTCGGAGTATTCTCCGATGCCGAGGCCGAGGTGGAGTCCGGTCGTCTGGTAGCCGAGCTCGATCAAGATGTCCCACAGGGCGAGGCTGTCTTTGCCTCCCGAGACCGCGACCAGCACGTGCTCGTCGGGTTCGATCATCTTCTGCTTGGATATGCTGCGTTCGACCTGGCGTTGGATGAACGGAACGTAGCAATCTCGGCAAAACGCAGCGTTGTGCTGGCGCAGCTTGATCTCGGCCCGACCTCCGCAGCGAGTACACTTCATCTTGGTTCTACAGGCCGCCTGAAATGACCGAGCGGACTTCGATCTCGTCGTCCGCTTCGACCATCTCGCCCTCCGGGATCAGCTCGTCCCCGCGAATGACCATAGCGGTACCGGGGAGGTATCCGAGCTCGCTCAGGATGTCGCTGACGCGCCGCCGGCCCGTCAGCTCGACTTGCTTCCTCTCCGGCAGGATCGTGATTTGCATCGAGCTGCCGAACCCTATGGTTTGGCGATTGAGGTGTCAATTCGAGGACGAGCGGGGCCTACTGCGGCCGGCTCTTCGTGTTGGTTGACTCCCGCCGGGTGCTCCAGTAACCGAGTGGTTTGGCCCGCATTCGGGCGTCGAACGGGGAGAGCGCGAAGTGGAGGGTGACGAGAGGGCAGCGCGCCGCGGCAAGCTGGCCGCATTGCGTGAAACGGGAGTCAACCCGTATCCAAACGACTTTCGTCCAGCTGACACGGCGGCGGCGGTCGCTCAGCGCTTCGACAGCTTCGACACGGAGCAGCTCGACGCGGTTACGGAGAGTCTGTGCCTTGCCGGGCGCATCGTGTCCCGCCGCGACTTCGGCAAAGCGTCGTTCCTTCATCTCGAAGACCGAAGCGGCCGGATCCAAGTCTACGTCAAGCGCAACGTCGTCGGGGACGAGGCGTTTGCGCTGTTCAAGCAGATGGACCGCGGCGACTTCATCGGCATCGACGGCCGCCCGTTTCGGACCAAGACCGGTGAGTTGACCATCGAGGCCGCAAGCGTGCGGTTGCTCGGCAAGGCGCTGCGCCCGTTGCCGGAGAAATGGCACGGATTGACCGACGTCGAGGCGCGCTACCGCCAGCGCTATGTCGATACCATCGTCAATGCCGAGGTGCGCGAGTCGTTCTACCAGCGCGCCCGAATCATCCAAGCCTTGCGGAACTTCTTCGTCGAACGGGACTTCTACGAGGCAGAGACTCCGATTATGCAGGGCGTCGCGGGCGGGGCCGCGGCGCGGCCCTTCGTCACCCATCACAATGCGCTCGACATGGAGCTCTATCTTCGCATCGCACCGGAGCTCTACCTCAAGCGGCTGCTGGTGGGCGGCTTCGATCGCGTATTCGAGATCGGGCGAGTCTTTCGCAACGAAGGCGTGTCGACCCGCCACAATCCGGAGTTCACGCTGCTCGAATTCTACCAAGCCTATGCCGACTACACCGATCTGATGGATCTTACCGAAGAGCTGCTGGTGTCGGTCGCCGACCAGGTTCCCGGAACGCGCCGCTTGCAATGGGGCGAAAACGAAATCGATCTCACGACTCCTTGGCGGCGGGTGTCGATTCCGGAGTACGTCGCTGCGGAGATGTCGTTGTCGCTCGATGCCGTGCGCGAGCTCGACCTGGACGTGTTGCGCGAGGCGGCCGACCGGGTTGGTGGTGCGCTGCGCCAGGACTATTCGAAGAAGTACGGCGATGCGGCGGCGGGATATCTACTGCTCGACCTCTTCGAGACGATCGCCGAGCCCGAGTTGATCCAACCCACTTTTGTCCAGGAGTACCCGGTGGCGGTCTCGCCGCTCGCCCGGCGCAACGAGGACTCCCCCAACTTCGTCGACCGTTTCGAGTTGTTCATCGGCGGTCAAGAAATGGCCAACGCCTTCTCCGAGTTGAATGACCCGGAGGACCAGCGGCGGAGGCTCGAAGCGCAGCTTCGTCACCGCGACGCTGGAGACGACGAGGCGCACGCCATGGACGAGGACTTTGTCCGGGCCCTCGAGCACGGCATGCCTCCCGCCGCCGGCGAGGGTATCGGGGTCGATCGCCTGGTGATGATGCTGACCAACGCGACGTCGATCCGCGACGTCATCTTGTTTCCGCACATGCGCGCGGAGAAGGTTTGACTCGACCCAGATCAGTCCGTCGTTTCTACTTCGGCGACCGTCGCAGAGCGCGGCGGTCGGAGCCGCAGGGTCTCCCCGCCACGCGTTCCCGGCGATCCGCGCGCCGCCGGGAGCGGCGATGCGCCCGACAGGGAGCGAGTTGGCGTTGAGCTTTCCTCTCTTCATCGGAGTGCGCTACCTGGCGGCGCGTCGCCGAGAGTCCTCTCTATCCCTGATCGGTGCTGTCGCGACCGTGGGGATCGCCCTGGGGGTGATGACCTTGGACGTCGTGCTCAGCGTGATGGGCGGGTTCGAAAGCGACCTGCGCGA
>JANQHZ010000273.1 GCA_028282445.1 Candidatus Binatia bacterium
GCAAAAGTTCACGTGTGCCGAGGATATCTCATTGGCTCGGCAGATCTCCGCGATCGCACGTCCGACCGCCCGCAAGATCGATTCGCGGTCGGCGGACGGATGGGTCAGGACGCGGCGACCGGTTGCGGGAGTGAAGGGTACTCCAACCAGCAACTTGGGATAGTACCGGATGCCGGCTCGTTCGGCGGCGTCGGCCCAGGCGTGATCGAATACGAACTCGCCCTGACTATGCCCCTTGATGTAGGCCGGAGCAGCGGCAATCAGGCGACCGTTCTCACGCACGACGACATGGTGCGGACTCCAACCGGTCGAAGGCACGGCGCAGCCGGACTCCTCCAGCCCGGCAAGCCATTCCCACTCCAAGAAGGGAGAGTGGTCCTCGCCGACCAGGGCGTCCCAATCGCTCCGATCGACGTCCGCCATGCGACGGACCAGTGAAACCTCGTACGGCACCTCCTTAACTTATCCGGCCTAAGAGAATCGCGACAGGGTCCGGCAGGCTCTATCGGGACTTTGCGCCGTCGGTCCCGGCGAAAACGTTGGGGCGGGTTGCCAACACGCGTGACGACACCGTAGGCAGTTTGCAGCGCTGCGAATCTAGTACGAGCCGCAGCGCGTGGCGGACAACGACCCGATCCTGCAAATGGAACTTTCAACCCGAATCTTTCTCGGCCTGTTCGCAGGCGTCGCCACCGGAGTCTTCTTCGGCGAGCTCGTCGAAGATCTCAAGGTCTTCGGCGACATCTTCGTAAAGCTGCTGCAGATGACCGTCCTGCCCTACATCGTGACTTCGCTGATCGCAGGGTTCGGGCGCATGACCACCACCGAGGCCGGACGTCTCGCACGCCGCGGGACGGCGGTGTTGAGTGCGATTTGGATCATTGCTCTGGCGCTCATCTTCGTCGCTCCGTTGGCGTTCCCCAGGCTCGACGCAGCCTCGTTCTTCGCAAGTCCGACGATCGTCGACGGCGGCGCCAACAGCCTGCTCGATCTCTACGTGCCGTCCAACATCTTTTTCTCCCTCTCCAACAACATGGTGCCGGCGGTCGTCGTATTCAGCATTTTCATGGGGGTCGCCCTGATCTCCGTGAAGGAAAAGGACACGGTCCTGCCGATCTTCGACGGGCTGAGCGGCGCACTGGCGCGGATCAATTCGATCGTCGTCGAGCTCACGCCTTTCGGGATCTTCGCGATTGCAGCCTCGGCCGCCGGCACGATGACGGTCGAGGAGCTCGGGCGAGTGCAAGTCTACCTGGTGACCTACGTCGCTCTCGCCCTGTTGGTAACATTCTGGATCTTCCCGGGGCTGGTGAGCGCGGTCAGCGGCATTCCCTACCGGGGAATCCTCACGACCTTCAAAGATGCGCTGGTGACCGCGTTCGCCACCGGGAATCAATTCGTCGTCCTGCCGCTGATCGCCGAGAACTGCAAGGCCTTGTTGGCGCAGCAAGGTCTAGCGGAGGACGAGTCGTCGTCTGCGATCGACGTCATCGTGCCGGTCTCGTTCAATTTCCCGTCGCTCGGCAAGCTGCTCGTGCTGCTCTTCGTTCTGTTCGCCGCCTGGTTCACCGACACCAGGCTCGATCCGGCGCAGCGGCTAGGACTCGCGTTCAACGGCCTGTTCAGCTTGTTCGGGAGCATCAACGTCGCGGTACCCTATCTTCTGGATACCCTACGAATCCCGACCGACATGTTTCAGCTGTTCTTGGTGACCGGCGTAGTGGCCGGGCGTTTCGGCGCGCTGCTGGCAGCTCTGCACATCGTCGTGGTGAGCCTGGTCGGAACTTTGGCGATGTGCGACCGTCTCCGTCTCTCGTGGAGCGCGTTAGGCCGCTACCTCGCCGTCAGCTCGCTCGCGATGCTGGCGATGCTCCTGACCTTGCGCACTTACTTTGCGACCTTCGTACCGGATCCACCGTCGCGCCAGGCGGTTCTCGCCGGCATTCAACCGAGAATGCCGCAGGTCGAGACGGTGGTTCGCACAGAGGCGCCGGCGGTCGCTCCGCGCACCGAACGCGCGCCGACCGGCCGCAGGTTCGACGAGATCCTCGAACGAGGTGTGCTTCGGGTCGGGTATCGACCGCAGAATCTGCCTTGCACCTACCTGAACGAAAGCGTGCGGGTTCTGGGCTTCGATGCCGACATGGCCAACAGTCTCGCACTCGACCTCGGCGTCGATCTGGAATTCGTTCCCTTCGAAATGGACGCTCTCTCGCCGGCGCTCGACGCGGCCGAGATCGACATCGCGATGTCGTGTCTCGGCAGCCTACCGGATCGCTACGCCAGCGCCGCGTTCTCCCGACCATACCTGGAGCTCACCCTGGCGTTGGTCGTCCCCGACCACATGCGGACTCCGTTGAGCGGCTCGGACGCGGCCCAACGGCTCAACGACCTTACCGTCGCACTCGTAGCCAGCCACTATTTCGTGCCGCGTCTCAAGCAGATCGCCCCTGACGTCGACATCGCTCAGCTGACGAACGCCGAGGATTTCTTTGCCGACCCGCCGCCGGCAGACGCACTGCTGCTTTCGGCGGAGGAGGGCGCCGCCTACGCCTTCCGTCACCCCCGGTTCTCGGTCATCACCCCGAAACGGTCGATCAAGGTGCCCGCTGCCTACGCCTTGCCGCGCGGCGAGATCGAATGGCACGACGTGATCGGCAACTGGATCGAGGTCAAGCGCGCCGATGGCAGCATCGACGAGCTCTACCGCTACTGGATGCTCGGCGGCGTCACCAAAACCTCTCGACCGCGCTGGTCGATCGTCCGCGACGTCCTCGGCTGGGTAGAATAGCAACCAGGCGGCTCAGCTCGCGTCGCCCGCGAAGAAGATCGCATCCTGCTCGCTGCGAAAGGTCTCGACTTCCTTGCCGCCGTCGTCGACTTTCCACATGCGGAAGCGAAACTGAATGTGCACGCTATCGCGTAGTCGCCGCACACGGCCCATCTCGACCCGCATCCAGGCCACCTCGCCCAGCTCGACCGATGCCGAGTAGCGCGCATCGCGGATCCGCACACCGTGACCGCGCCAGCCTTCCTGAATGACGCCCCGGCGTCGCAACAGCACGCAGGCCGCTTGGCCGGTCAGGGCGATCACCGTTTCGCCGGGCAAGTGATGCCCCCAACGCGGCACGGTTCGCTGCGCAGTGACTCCCGCCGTATTCGCGGTGCACTCGATCTCGAGCACACAGGAGATGTCGTCTTCCTCCACCAAGCGGTCGAACTCGGCCGGTGTCTGCGTCAATCGATCGAGCTCAGCGCGGTCAAGGATCGTCTGCATCGAAACCTTCCTTCCCAATCGATGCAGCTACTATCGAATCCAGCAGCCCGTTGAAAATGTAGGCCGGGCTGCAAATGGTGCTTGAGCGCTCTGGCGGCGTTG
>JANQHZ010000280.1 GCA_028282445.1 Candidatus Binatia bacterium
TCCCTACCGACCTCAGCCTCCGCCTCGCCTTCGCCTGAGCCTTGTTGAGCGCGTTAGCTCCTCGGTGAGATCCGGCTTTTCACCCCCCTCGAGAGGCCGATGAAGTATTTCCGCCGGGCTCACGCGATCTCTCGGTGGCGCGTTCGACCCCTCGCACCACCGTGTTCATCAAGCCACGACGCGCCATTTCCTCGAGACCGGCCTGCGTGGTGCCTCCCGGAGAGGTCACCGCAGCGCGAAGATCGGCCGGCGTTTCGCCGGCTTCGAGCAGCATCGCCGCGGCGCCCGACACCGTCTGCAGAGCCAGCTCGCTCGCCAGGTCGCGGTCGAGTCCGGCGGCGACGCCGCCTTCGATCAGGGCCTCCGCGAAACGGTAGACGTACGCCGGTCCGCTTCCACTCAATCCGGTGACCGCATCGATCAGCGTCTCGTCGCTCACCGCCCGGGCCCGCCCGACCGCGCGCAGGAGACGCAGCGCGAGCTTCTCATCGGCCGCTTTGGCGACGCTGCCCCGCACCACCACCGACATGGCGCGACCGAGCAGTGCCGGGGTGTTCGGCATGACCCGCACCACTCTCACCCCGCCGCCGAGTCCCTTCTCGATCTGCGCGGTCGACACACCGGCGGCGATCGAGATGAACACCTTGGCCGGCGTCGCCGCGGCGCGTAGGTCGGCGAGCACGGTATCCATGATCTGCGGTTTCACCGCCAGCACGATCACGGCGGAATCGCGCACCAGAGCGGCATTGTCGCCGGTGACGGCAACTGCGAGCTTGCGCTTGAGCTGAGAACGCTTCCGCGCGTCGACATCGGAAGCGATGATTTCCTTCGCCTTGTAGAGCCCTGCCCCAATCAAGCCACCGATCAGGGCGTTCGCCATGTTGCCACCGCCGACGAATCCGACCGCGTACCCGCGAGGCTTTGCACTACCGGTCCTGCTACCCATTCGATCCCTCCGCTGCGAGAAAGTTCACCACAGAGACACAGAGGCACGGAGAAATAAAGTAGAAGGCTGAGCCTGAGGCGAGGCAAAGGCTGAGAGCGGTCGGCGGGGATTGGCGCCCCACACTACTGGCGACTACGGCCCTACGTCGTCAGCTCATCGTCCGGTACAGCTCAGCGTTTTCGTTCTCCGAAGATCGCGCGGCCGACGCGAACCATGGTGGCACCCTCTTCGATCGCGGCTTCGAAGTCGTTGGTCATCCCCATCGAGAGCTCACGCACTCCGTGACGATCGCGCAGGTCGCGCAAGTTGCAGAAATGACGGCGCGCCTCGGCTTCGTTGGAGACCGGCGGGATCGCCATCAGTCCGTCCACCTCGAGCGACGCTTCGTCGGCAAGCGCCGCGACCAAGTCGCCAACCTCGGCGGGCGCGACTCCGTGTTTGCTCTCTTCGGCGGCCAGGTTGACCTCGATCAGGACCGACAACACTTTGCCGCGTTCGGCCGCGTGGCGGGCCAGCGCTCGACCGAGTCGCACCCGGTCGACGGTTTGGACGACGTCGAAGACTTCGGCGGCGCGTCCCGCCTTGTTGCTCTGCAGATGCCCGATGAGATGCCATCGCGGATGGACCTGCAACCCGGCTGCGTCCACCGCCGCCCTTACCGCGACACCTTCCTGCACGTAGTTCTGGCCAACGTCGGTCAAACCGGCTTCGAGCGCTGCCATCACCACCTCGGCCGGCATCGTCTTGGCCGCGCCGATCAGGCGAATCTCGTTCGGGTCACGCCCGGATCGTTCCGCCGCGCCGGCGACGCGTTCACGGACCGCGAGGACGCGGTCGCGAATCCCCTCGACTCTTGCCGCGATCTCGTCCGCCATCGACGAGACCCTATCAGTCCGTTGGATGGCACGACACGGCTGGACGGAAATCACGGGCCGACGCGCGGCGGGTAGAGACCTGCTCGTTGCAACATGTCGCGCACCGTATCGATGGGGAGGCCGACGACGTTCTCGTACGACCCCTGCAAGCGCGCGACGAAGTCGGCAGCTCCACCCTGGATCGCATAGGCGCCGGCCTTGTCGAGCGGTTCGCCGGTCGCGACGTAGTCGGCAATCTCCTCGCGCGTCAGCTCGCGGAAGCGAACGTCGCTGTGACGGCAACACTCCTCGACGATCGCACCGTCCGGCCCGACCAGGGCCACTGCGGTAACGACCTGGTGCTCGCGACCGGACAAACGCGCCAGCATCCGGCGGGCATGGTCGCGATCGGCCGGTTTACCGAGGATGTCTTCGCCGAGGACGACCACCGTATCCGAGCCGATCACGAACTGTCCTGGGCTGATCGCGGCGACCGCCAGCGCCTTCTCGCGTGCCAGGCGGGTGGCGTGCATACGTCCGTCTTCGCCGGCTTCGACACGCTCCTCGATACGACTCGGGCGCACGTCGAAAGGCACACCGAGCTTCGAGAGCAGCCGCGATCGACGCGGCGACGCCGAGCCAAGAATGAGCTTGCGCGAGGCCTCAGCCGCCATCGCCGGTCGCTCCGCTCGCGCGTGTCGGCAATAGATCCGCCGCGCGCACCACGGCTTTCGACCGGCACCGAAACAGCAGGCACGGCAAAGCCGCGATGTCTCGGGTTCGCACTATCTCGCTTCTCACCAGCATGCTCCTCGCGTATCGATGCGCCGGGTCCCCTGCGAGGGGCGTGGCGTCGTTTGGCGCCACACCCCTCGCTTCCCCCGTCCCCCTAGCTGTGCGCCACTTGACGCTGCACATGCAGTGCGAAGCAGCGCATTCCTCGTTCGTTCCTTCAGAATATTGACAACCTCGCTGCCACGTTTGTGTCAAGACGGAGTTCGCCATGCGAGATGCCATGGCGTTGTTCTTCCGAACAACGAGGCTGAGGCCGAGGCGAGGCTTAGGCTGGGGATGGTAGGAGGGCTTCGAGCACGGAAGTTGCCGTCGCGCTTGGCGCGACCACCGCCCTCAGCCTCGCCTGAGCCTCAGCCTTTGCCCCGGTTGCCGAGGCGTGGACCGGCAGGGCCGCGCGGGGTAGCGTTCAGGCGATGCGCCTGGTTCGATTCTCTTGCGCCCTCGCCTGCGCTTTCGCCATCGCCGCCTGCAGTCGGCCGGCCACTGAAACGCCGCAACCGACCCCGCAACCCACGCTCGCGCCGACCCGGATCTCACCGCCGACGACCGCTGCCGAGAAAGCTCGCGCGCTCGCGAGCTCGACCGAGCTGGTGCGCTCCGAGCGCTGCGACGAAGCCATACCACTGCTCGACGTACTGCTGGAGGCGTACCCGACGATGTCGGACTACCACCTTCACCACCTCGGGATCTGCGCAGCGGCCGTGGGTGACGACGCACGCGCCGCCGACGCCTGGTCGAGAATCCTGACGCAGTACCCTCGAAGCATTCACGCCGCCGGAGCCGCGCTCGCCTGGGGCGTGTACCTGCACGACAGCGGCGCCGAAGCCGGTGCGGAAAAACTACTGCGGCGGGCGCGCTCCGCCGAAGACGAAAAGATCGTTCGCGCAGCGCAACTCGAGCTCAGCGAGATCGATCTCGAACGCAAGAACGTTCGCTCGGCGTACACGATGTTCACCAGCTTGCGCGAGGACGGCGACGACGATGTCGCAAGGCGCGCAAAGGCTTACGTCCTGGCGTTGCGCGAGCGCTACCCCGAGCTCGAGCCGAGGAGCGTACGGGAGCGTGAAGTCGAGGCGGCCCAGCTGCTGAAAGAGGGCGACGCCGGCGCCGCTCTGCGATTGATCGAAGGCACGCTCGCGATCGCTCCGAGCGGCGACCGACCGAGGCTGCTGCGTTTGCGGGCGCGTGGGGAGCGCGCTGCCGGCGAGGCACAGAAGCATCTGGACACACTCCGCGAGATACACACCCGCTACCCCAAGTCACCGCAGGCACCGCGCGCGATCTTCGACGAGGCGCGATGGTTGTGGAACAAGGATAGCGACGCCAACGCCCGGAAAGTCTTTCTCGAGATCGAACGGCGCTTCCCGCGGCACCGCCGCATGGCGACGGTGCGCTACGCTCTCGCTCGCATCGCGCAAGACGCCGGGGACAGCGACACCGCGCTGCGAAGATTCCGCACCGTCATCAAGCGCTACGGCAAGACCGGACTGGCGCGGCAGTCACGCTGGCAAATTGCCTGGATTCATTACTATGCCGGCGACTTTCACGCGGCCGAACGCGAGCTCGCCAAGCTGGCGCCGGGCCGGCGAGCGAAAACCGC
>JANQHZ010000289.1 GCA_028282445.1 Candidatus Binatia bacterium
GAGTTCGAAGACGACATGGAGGACGAGGACTTCGCCCTCGAGATCGACCGCAGCGGTGGCACCGAGGTCGAACAAGAAGCGACCCCGGACGCGGCGGAAGCAGCGCCGGTTGCGGACTCCGAAGAGATCGTCTTGCTCGACCTCGAGCCGTTTGTCAGCTCCGCCGCCGAGCTCCTGAACGAAAGCGGTCACCGCGTCATGTCGCTCAAGCCCGAGCCGGACTCCGCAGTCGAGCTAGCGGAGGCGAGTTTCGCCTGCGCCGCGATCAACCTCGCGGCCCCGGCGGCATGGCCGACCCTGCGCAAGATGCGCAACGGCGCCGGCGTTCCGCATACGCCAATGGTCGCTTACGCCCTCAATGAGAATGCCGAGAAGGGATTCTGGCTCGGACCGGTAGACTTCATCACTCTCCCGATCGGTGACACCGACATGCGCCAACTGTTGTCGAAGATGGTGCCCAACATTCGTCGTGTCATCGCGATGAGCCACGACTTCGACATCATGGAAGGCGTCCGCGCACAGCTGACCGACGGTCGTATCTCAACCGCCGTCGTCCTCGACGGACGACAGGTTCTGGACCTCGTGCCGACAGTCAAACCGCAGGCAGCGATCCTCCACATGTCGCCCAACTGCACCGACGTCTTCCGGGCCGTCGCCGGCCTGCGTTCGCAAGACGAAACCCGCGACATCCCAATCCTCTTCCTGCTCGACCAGGAAGCGCAGCCGCGCGAGGAGTCTTTCGTCACGGCGGGAATCCGCATGCTCAGCGGTCGCGGCACCCTGTTGCCCGACAATCTGCCGACGTCGTTGGTAACAGCCCTCGACGGGCTGCAGAGCGCCGCCGAGTAGAACTCGGCGCGCCTCGCACCCGGGCAACGGGGATTATTGGGGCGCGCCCCTACTTCGCAAGGCTAAGCGCGCGCATTCACGGTCGTCAAAATCGAGCCGCTGATCGCCTACGAGCTGATACGGTTCGTGCCCCTTACCGGCGATCACGACGATATCGCCCGGCCCGGCCATCTCGATTGCGGTGCGGATGGCGGCGGCGCGGTCGACCTCGACGACGTGACGGCCGAGCCGTGCATCGACTTCGCGAGCCCCCTCGAGGATGTCGTCGAGGATTGCCTGCGCATCCTCAGTCCTAGGGTTGTCCGACGTCACCACCACCAGATCGCTGAGCTCCGCCGCGATCCGGCCCATCAGCGGCCGCTTGCCACGGTCGCGGTCGCCACCGCAGCCGAACACCGTCAAGATCCGGCGCGGTCCAACTCGTCGCGCGCTCTCGAGCAAGCGCTGCAGCGCCACCGGCTTGTGGGCATAGTCGACGACGACGGCAAAGTCCTGGCCCTCGTCGACCACTTCGAATCGGCCCGGGACCGTTTCGGCCTCCGCCAGGGCAGTCGCGATCGCCTCCGGGTCGAGTCCGAGATGGAAGCCCACCGCCGCGGCGGCAAGGGCGTTGTGAACGTTGTAGTCACCGAGATGGCGGAGTCGAACCGAGGCGCTTCCGCTCGGCGTCGCCAACGAAAACTCGATCCCGGTCATCGATGCCCGCACCTCTTCCGCCGCGATCTCGACACCCGCTGCCAGGCCGTAGCGAATCACCGGCGCTTGCGCCTCGGCCACCATGTGGGACCAGTTCTCATCGTCGGAGTTGACGATCGCAACACCGCTCTTGCCACCGTCGCCAAGGCTCCGAAACAAGCGCGCCTTGGCGTTACGATAACTACCCATGTCGGGATGGAAGTTGAGGTGGTCGCGACTCAGATTGGTAAACACGCCGACGTCGAATTGGACGTCACCGACCCGACGCAACTCGAGTGCGTGCGAAGAGACTTCCATCGCCACCGCGGTGCATTCCGAATCCACCGCTCGACGCAGCAAACTGTGAACGATCGGCGCCTCCGGCGTCGTTTGCTCGGCAGGCAGCACTTGGTCGCCGATACGGTAGTCGATCGTACCGAAGCGCGCGACGCGATGTCCGGCGCCACGCAGAACCGAGTCCACGAAGTAGCTGGTCGACGTCTTGCCCGAGGTCCCCGTGATACCGACCGCCAACAGCGCCTGCGAAGGATGCCGGTGAAAACGCGCCGACGCCGATGCCGCGGCCGCCCAGGCGTCTCCCACCGCGACCACCGTGACATCACGCGGGAGATCGACCTCGCGCTCGCCAACGACCGCGACGGCACCGCGCTCGACTGCGTTCGCCGCGAAAGCATGGCGATCGGCCAACGACTCGCCACCGGATGCCGAGTAGCCGGGAAGGCAAATGAAGACATCACCCGGTTCGACCCGACGCGAGTCGGTCGCGACGCCCTCGACCTCGATGTCGAGATCTCCGCGCGTCGCTACGATTGCAGCCGGGTCGAGTAGATCGGCCAGGCGCGCCATGCTCAGGGATCGGCGTCGGGGGCGGGCGCCGCGCTTTCGGATGCAGATTCGGCCTTTCCGGGCGCCGCGGCCGGCATCTCCCTGAGCCGGTCGGCAACCTCCGGCACGGCCTTCAGGATCATGTCGAGGCGGGCCCGATCGGGTCCGATCGAAGCGGCGAGACGTTCTTCGTAGCGACGGATGTGGCCACCGATATCGTCGGCCTTGTCTGGGATGATCTCATCGTCGTCGCCAAGGCACTCGTTGATCTGCTCGGCAATTCCCTCGAGCTCCTTCTCGCCATCCTCGCCGAGACGTTCGTTGACCTGCTCGGCCCACAAACTGTGGATCGCAACGGTCGCCGGTACCTCACGGCGTAAGCCGCCGGTCAGGGTGTAGAGTTGGGTTGCCAACCGCGTCGCCGAAACCGCTTTGCGACGCGTCACCAGCGCATTGAGCCGGACCAACTTGTCGCGAAATCGCTGTAAACCGTGGTCCTCGGACAAGCACTCGATGATCTTGTTGAACTCTTCGACTTTGAGATTGGCCATCTCCCCCTGCTTGCCTGCCCGGCTCCGGGGTGTCAACTGTGAGCGCCGTGTTGCAACGAAACCGAAGTGCGGCCATCCGTAGGGGCGCCTGCATGCCGTTTTCGGTACGCCGGTTCCGCCTTGTCGCCGCGCTCGCGGCCCTTGTCGCGACCCTTTGCGGATGCGCGACGCCGCTCGAAAAGGGGTTCGATTCGCCGGCCAAAGAATCCTGCCTGCTGCGCATCGGCACCAGTGGCGACTATGCTCCGTTCAGCTTCCAGTCTGGTGACGAGCTCGAAGGACTCGACATCGCGATCGGTGAAAGCCTCGCGCGCGACCTCGGCTGCCGAGTCGCCTGGGTGCGCTTCGCATGGCCCGATCTGGTCGCGGATCTCGAACGCGGTGCGTTCGACCTCGCAATCGGCGGCATCACGATGCGCCCCGAGCGAGCCTTGGCAGGCCGGTATTCGCGCCCGTACGCACGCACCGGAGTCGTCGTGATGACAGGCGCGGTGGGGTCGGCTCCTTCCAGCCTGGAGGCGATCGGAGCCGGCCTTCGCGTCGCGGTGAATCGGGGCGGACACCTCGAGCGCTGGACACGGGAGAATCTGCCCACCGTCCGACTCCGAACCGTGGACGACAACTCGAGTCTGCCGCAGCTGCTCCAATCGGGGCAGGTCGAGGCGATCGTCACCGACACCGCCGAAGCCGATGGATGGGCCTCCGTAGGGCGCACCCTCGGGCCGTTCACCACCGACTACAAGGCGATCCTGATCGGCGCCGCCCACGCCCAGTTGAGCGAGCGGATCGACGCCTGGCTGTACAACCGAGAGGTCGATGGCGACCTCGGCCGTTTCCGCAAGCAGGCTCTCGGCGACGTACAAACGACCGGCTCCGAAGCGGCAACCCTGCAAGCCTTCGCCGCCTTGGCGAGACTGAGACTGTCCTTGATGCCGATGGTCGCCGCCGCCAAGTCGTCAATCGGCAAGCAGGTGACCGACGGTGCGCAAGAACGCCGCGTCATCGACCGCGCGCAGGCCTGGAGTGCTCGCCCGAATCCACGCATCGGTGAGGTCTACCG
>JANQHZ010000305.1 GCA_028282445.1 Candidatus Binatia bacterium
CGTTTCGGTCGCCGTCGCGGTCATCGTGCCCACCGCCCCTTCGGCAAAGGCAACTTGGTATGTCGGCGAGCTCTCGTTCCTGAAGAACCAGATACAGCAGCCGCCGGCCTCGTTCTTGATCCCGGTTTCGTAAGACACCGCGAGCGCCACATCGTAGGAGCCGGAAGCCCCGGCGCGAACGACGTACTCGACGACTCCGTTGAAGTTGTTCCTCGACACGGTTCGTTCGCTCAAGAGCTCGAGGTCGGCGGCGACCAAATTGTAGACCGGCAGCCCGCCGAAGCCTGAGACGAGCGATACGTCGAAGCTCAGCGTCACATCCTCCCCCACAGTCGGCTCAGCCGGATCGACCGACACCGAGAAGGAGAGCACAGCGAGGTTTTCGTCGACGCTCGGAACGGGAGGAGTGGTGGCCACCGCCGGCAGGGCGAATCCCGCCAGCAACACCGCTCGAAACCACTGATTCAGCTTCATCGTCTCACCTTCTCCCGGAACCCGCCCCCGGAATAAACAACTCTTGTTAGCTTGTCAACCATTTTTGTTTTGCTATAGTCTTCTTATGGCTGGGAAAAAGTCCTCCCCAAAAAGGATCCGCGACGTCTTCTACGAGACGCGCGTTCTAATGGGGCGGGATTACACGATTCGGCGTTTCGCGGAGGAGGTTCTCGACGCCGTCATCGACCCGGTCATGCTGGGCTACATCGAAAAAGGGAAGCGTTTTCCTAGCGAATCTCTGGTTCGACGGCTCGCGGCGATCCGCAAGCAGGATCCCCAGGAGCTCCTCGCGCTGCTCTGGCGAGACCGGATGCTGCACGGCTTCGGCAAAGAGCTGCGCAAGGTGCTGGCGGCGCCGCGCTCGCTGACCGACATCGAGGACGCCGACCTCGCCGTCCTCACCAGCCAGGCGATCGCCGCCCTGCCCGACAACGGCGAGTGGATTTCGCTGGCGAAGTGGCGAGCCGCCTTCCGCGCCGTACGCGGCCAGCGCCGGCGCGACCAGAAGGTTGCTCCCGAGCTGGTTCGCAAGGTCGAAAAGCTCCTGCGCGACCGCGAGCTCGCCGAGGTCGAGTCGGGCAAGGTAAGGCGCCGCGGGCGGCATTTCGTCGCTCAGACGACCGACGAACGCCAAGCTCTGGCGCTCGAGTTCTGCGCGCTCTTTTCGAAGGGACTGCTCGACAAGTTGGCGCTTCCGGAAAACGACACCGGAACGTACCTGCGCGACCACTACTTCAATATCCCGCGCGAGCGCATTCCCGAGTTTCACAAGCGGCTCGACGAGGCGCTGCGCGGGCTGGCTGAAGAGTTCGCCGACGACGCCGACCCCAACAATCGCTTCATGAACGTGCTCGTCACCGCGACGCCCTACGATTCGGGGGAGTCATGAACCAATCGTATCGAACTTCCATCGCACAGCCGGCGACGTGCCTGACTCTACTCGCAGCCTGCCTGTTCGCCGTCGGCTGCGCCGGCGGCAGCGGCTCGAGCGGCTTCAACATCGCCGAGAGCCAAGCGGTCGACCGCGTCGCCGAGAGCGGCGAGTGCGAGGACTTCGACGGACTCCTGATTTGCCCGGTGGAAACGCTGCCGACGACCGAGGCCACCCCGACCGCTACCCCGACCTCTACCCGAGCGCCCGAGATTCCGACCGCCTCGCCGACCGATGGGATCGACGCCCCGACGCCGGGCGTGACCGCAACTATGCCGCAGCTTCCCGCGACCCAGACTCCGACGGTCTTCCCAACCCAGGGTCCGCCCGAAACGGCGACGGCGACGCCGACCGAAGAGAGCTCGCCAACCCCCTCCCCCACCAACATTCCCACGCTCGGCGTCGTCACCGACGTCGCCGAGTTCGGCGACGATCAGAGTTGCGTCCTCGCCGACGACGAGAGCTCCTGCGTCGTCGCCTTCCGCTTCACCGCCATCGGTTTTCCGCCGGAGAGTGCTTTCCGGGTCGCATCGCGCCCCACCGGCGCCGAGGTCGCGTGGGATATCGTCGACCCGACGACTCCGGCGCAGGCGAGCCTTCCGGCCTACACGGCCGATCTGCCGGTCGACCTGGACACCCCGACCGCGCACAGCGGCGCCGTATCGACGCTGCAGGTCGTAGTTCTCGCCTTCGACTCCGATCCCGGACCGGTTCCCGAGCGGGTCGACAGTCTCGGCGCAACCGGCGCCGACCTGGCTTTCGCAGCACCGCCGTTACCGATCGTCGTCGTCCCGTAGTCGGATACGGCACTCCGCTCACTCGATTCAGGTGCGACCGGCCACCGCCGTCAACTTCTCGGTCGCCAGGATCGCGTGAATCGCAACGATCGCGCCCGCGTCGTCGACGTCACAGCGAATCACCACCAGCGGCGCCTGGCGCGGCAGCTCGGGATCGAAGGTCGCGACGAACGCCGGCAGTCCGTTGATCTCACGCAGCTGAATGTCGCGAATGCTGCCGCCACCGACCCGCATGATCCCCATCTCGAACTTCGCCACCCGCTCGCGTCCGACAACCGGCACCTTGGCGGCGACGAACTCGTCGCCGCCGTCGCTCAACGACACAACCTGCTCGGCGAGCAACGAGCGGCAGGCGGTCGCGTCGCCCGACGACACCGCCGCGAGCAATCCCTCGAGCGCCGCGCGTGTCTTCTGCGCCAGAGCTTGGCACGGGCGGCTGCGGTTGCGATCGTAGTCGCGCATCGCCTTGCGCGCCCGGTGCAACGAGGTCTTGACGTTGGCCTCGCTCAGGCCCAGGACCTCGGCCGTCTCGTTCACGCTGTAGTCGAATACGTCGCGCAACAACAACACCGCGCGCTGCTGCGGAGTCAGCGCTTCGAGCGCGACCAGGAAGGCGTACGACACGCTCTCCA
>JANQHZ010000316.1 GCA_028282445.1 Candidatus Binatia bacterium
AGCGCCAAAGTCGGCAACCTGACCTACACCACGGTCTACTGTCCCAACGGCAAGTCGCTCGAGCACGACGATTACCCGCGCAAGCTCGCCTGGTTCGACACACTGCGCAGTCACCTCGAAGGCGCCTACGACCGGTCCGGCCCATACGTCATCGGAGGCGACTTCAACATTTGCCCGGCAGCCATCGATTCTTGGAACGAAGCGGCCCTGACCGGGCGCATCTTCCACACCGAAGCCGAACGCGACCGCATTCGCGCTCTGCTCGATTGGGGACTGATCGACCTGTACCGGAAAACCTACCCGGACACACAGGAGTTTTCCTGGTGGGACTACCGCGGCGGCGCCTTCCACAAGAAGCAGGGGCTGCGCATCGATTTCCTGCTGGGTACGCCGACGATCGCCGAATCGATCGAGGCCATCCAAATCGACCGCGACTACCGTAAGAAGAAAGACGGACTGACACCGTCGGACCACGCCCCCGTCATGGTCGATATCTCGGCCTAGAGGCCTAGCCGAGACGGGCCGCACTCAAGGGGACTTGAGCTTGAGCAGCGCCCCTCGGTTCGTCTTGAACGGGGGCTCGAAGGTCGCTTCCCAACATACGTTCGGAAAATCGTCGCGGACGATCTGGACCGTGACCGGCGACTCGGCAATCGGCATCGAATCCGGCAATGTCGCCATCGGGTCGATGTTGTCGCCCTTGGCGAGGACCTTGATCAGGGCTTTACCCCCCTGCCCCGGCCGAAACACGACCTTGGCAACGCCACCGTCGGCCCGCAGCTTGTCATTGTAGGTATAGCCTTTGCCCCGCGGCTTCACCCGCCAGCAGGCGTCGTCGCCCCTCTTGCCGCAGCTCAGATCCTCGGCCGGCACCGACAGGCTCTTCGGCCCGCTGCCGAGGCCGTACGAACAAAGACTGTAGCCCGTTCGCCAATCCGGCGACCCGAAATCGCCAAGTCCGATATTGCCCTTCCAGATCAGTTTCCAAGTGTCTTTCTGGTCAGACTCGTTGTCCTTGACGATCAAGACCGCCTTCGAGAACGGCGGCAAGCAGCCCGCACGCGGCTCGTCCGGACACGGCCCGGGCGTCGCCGTCGATGCGGCCGATGGCGTCGCGCTCGGAGTCGTGCTCGGAGCCGTGGTAGGCGTCGGCGTAGCGCTGGGAACCCCGGTTGCCGTCGAAGTCGCCGTGGCAGTCGCGGTCGTCACCGTGGTCGGCGTGTCGGTCAAGGTGGCCGATGCGACCGCAGTCGATGCAGGGGTCGAGGTGGGCGTGGCCGTCGGCGTCTCGTTGGAGCCGACCGTAGCCGTCGAAGACGCTGTCACCGTGGCAGTCGCGGTCGGAGCATCGGTAGTCACCGGCGTCGAAGTGGCGGTCGGTGTCGAGACCGAGGTGCTCGTCGGCGTAGCTGTCGGAGTCTCGCTGGGAGAATAGGTCACCGTCGGCGTCGCACTCTGGGTCGCCGCCGGGGTTTCGCTGGGAGCGACCGTTGGCGAGTACGTCTCGGTCGGCGTCGCGCTTGGGCTCGCCGTCGGTGTCGAGGTTGGCGACGCGGTCGCGCTCGGAGTCGCCGTGGGCGTGCTCGTCGTCTGCGTCGCGGTATACGTGACAGTCGACGCAGCCGTGGGAGCCGAGGTCGAAGTGTGGGTTTCCGTCGGCGTGGCCGTTCTCGTCGCTGTGGCGGTCGCGGTCTCGGTTGCACTCGGCATACTCGTCGCGGTCGAGGTGGGTACGCTGGTCGGGGTTTGGGTCGGCGTCGCGGTGGAAGTTGCTGTGTTCGCTCGCGTCGGCGTCTGAGTCGGTGTCGCACTCGGCGTATTCGTCGGCGTCTGCGTGCGCGTCGATGTAGCTGTGGGAGTCAGCGTGCGGGTCGATGTCGGCGTGCGGGTCGGCGTTTGGGTCGATGCCGGGGTATGCGTGGGTGTGGAAGTCGATGTCGGTGTATGAGTCGGCGTGGCGGTCGATGTCGGCGTGTGGGTCGGCGTCTGCGTCTCGGTCGCCGTTGGCGTGTAGGTCGATGTCGGCGTGTGAGTCGGCGTCTGTGTCTCGGTCGACGTCGGCGTCGCGGTCGGCGTGTGGGTCGATGTCCGAGTGTGAGTCGGCGTCTGCGTGCGCGTCGCCGTCGGTGTTTGTGTAGGCGTGTGACTCGATGTCGCGGTCGGCGTCTGGCTGGGCGTCAGAGTCGGCGTCTGCGTCGGAGTCTCCGTCGGTGTCGATGTCTCCGTCGGTGTACGGGTGCGGGTGAAAGTCTCGGTGTGTGTCGGGGTTTGGGTCGACGTCGCGGTCGCGCTTGGAGTAGCCGTCGGCGTCGCCGGCTCGCAAGAGGTCAATGACATCGCCGCAAGACCGCACACCGAAGTCTCGCTGAGCGCGGAAATGAAGGATCCGCCCGCGATGTCGTTGGCGTTGAGATCGCGTTTCTGGGCGCCGTTGCTGATCGAGTAGTGCATCACACCGGCCGTATCGATGACGTGGCCGAGTTGATGAGCGTGACCGAGCTCGTGAACGGTCACGGATTCGAAATCATATTGGCTGAAGCCAGGCGCACCGCTCGAGAAGTTCCAGTTGGTGCCGTCGTCGAAAACGACGTCGACTTCGCCGAGATACCAGTTGACGTCGGGATCGCCGCCGGTAAAGCAGCCGCCCCAGCGGCTGGTCGCGCGACCGAGGACGCCGTTGGGAAGCTCGGAGCCGTTGTCGAAGCGCACGATGTTGACGCCGTCGCTCGACGCCGAATCGATCGAAGTATCCAAGCCGACCCCCCAATTCACCCCGGTTTCACAGGTCCAGGTGGACAGAGCCTCGGAGAAGATATCGGCAGCGGCAGCGTTGGCGGAGAAATCGGTGAAGAACTGAAAGGTGTATCCACCGGCGCCATTGTCGCCGATCATCCGCGTCGCGTAGGCGCGGTCGGCACCGCCTCCGCTGTCGTACTCGACATTGAGCACCGCAAAGGGAACCGTTAGAGAAGTACCGCTGACCGCCGTCAGGACACCTGCCGTCACGACCCGGATCGGCCCGGTCCCGGCTCGATCCGGAACTTCGACCTGGATCTGCGTATCGCTCCAGCTGACGATTTGCGTCGCGAGCGCTTCGAAGTACGACGAGCCCCCGTCGTTGGCGTCGCTGAAGCCAACCGACCCGGGACTGCCGCCGAAGCCCGAACCGTTGATGGTAACGACCGATCCGGTTCCACCGGTCGCGCTCGTCGGCGATATCCCGGAGATGCTGGGACCCGCCCCGCTCAATCTCGCCCCGCCGCCCAGGTCCGGCTCGTAGTCGTGCCAAACCGACGGCTGGACACCGAGTTGGAGCGTGATCGCCGCCCGCAGGCCGGCAATATCGTAGTTGGCGAAGAGGTCGGCAGCCCCGCCGGTGGTCTCGTTGTAGCGGATGAAGCCCTGCGGTCCGGCAACGGGTTGCCAAACCGAATCCGCCGCAACAACGGGTACAGCGACAGACGGGTTGCGCAGCACGAACACTCCGACGTCGCCGACCCGAAGCCGCAACGACGGCACCACCTTCTCGAAGCTCAGCCCCACCCTTCCGCCCGGCGTCAGGACCTGCAAGGTGGACGAATTAGGCTCCCCGGTGAAGCTCCGGTATATCTCGACCCGGTGAACCGTGTAGATATTGGCTCCGCTGAGATCCCAAGCTCCCTCGGACGCGACGACCCGGCCCTCGACCACCGTGTCGGCACTGTCGATGCGCTCGGCCAGAGGCACCTCGCGGATGACCTCCGTGGCCTCGGCCGGGAGGCCTAGCATCAAAATCAACGTGAGAACCGAAGCGAAACGTCGCATCATACCATCGCCACCGCGCCCAAGTCGGCTCGCTTGCGAGAGAGTGTAGCAACGCCACGGCGTACGGCGACGACAAGTTTCAATCGCTCGACAAGTTTATCGGCGATTCCAAGCGCATTCCTTGCGAAGTGCCGGGGCGACGGCATTGATCGTCCGCCGCTCCACCGCTTTGCGGCTCCCCACCCCGCCGCGAGACTTGTAATCGGCTCGCTCGGCCGGTAATTACAGACGACTGTAACATTGTTCAGACAGCTTCCTGGAGACCCACTTGGCACTGCCCGCCCACAGCCCTGACGATTCGGCCGAGCTCACCCGCCGAGAGCGACGCAAGCGAGAGGTTCGCGACCGCATCGTCGATGCCGCGGTCGCGCTTTTCGAGAAGCAGGGTCCCCAGGCGACCAAGGTCGACGAGATTTGCGAGCGCGCGGACGTGGCGCAGAAGACCTTCTTCAATCACTTCGCCACCAAGCAACACCTGGTCAGCGAAATCGCCACCACCTTTCTCGAGAGCCTATTCGCCACCCTCGACGAGCTACGACAGAGCGCAGGCTCGGCTTCGGAGCGGCTGACCCAGTTCTTCTCGGGACTCGCCGAGCGTTCCGAGGAAGCCGGACCGATGCACCGCGAGCTCGTCCTCGAAGTCATCCGAGTGGCGCACCTGGAGCACCATGAGCCCGCCCAAATGCGCTTCGTTCAAGACGCCTTCCGTGCCTTCCTGGAAGACTGTCGCGACGAGCTGCGACCGGATCACCCGATCGAGACACTGACAGAAACCGTCGTCGGCACGTTTTACGTGCTGATGCTCAACTGGGTGAGCATCGACGACTACCCGCTGCACGAGCGATCGACCGCCGCCGGACGGCTACTCGCGGAGTCGCTGACCACGGAAAATCCGAACCGGTAGGCAGCGGCGCCGCCGGAACCGAAGCACCGACGGCGGGATCCGCTCGGTGCGCGCAACCGCCCGAAAGACGACCGAGGGCCGGCGCGAGACGATCGCGCCGGCCCTCCTCGTGTCGGGGATTGCGGCTTCAGTTCTCGACGAAGAAGGCTCCCATCAGGATGAACATCTCATCCTCGGTCGTAACTCCGCCGAGCAGAGTGCAGGCATCGCAGACCCCGTCACCGGCACCGGGCGCGGTATCGCACTCGGCGTCGTTGCCGTTGCAGGCTGCCCCGACCAGCCCTTCGGTGCATCCGGTCGCGGTCCGGCACGGACCACCCGGCGCAACCGCGCCAAACGGCGTCGGCGGCGACGTCGACTTCTTCTTCACCTCGTCGGGATCGGTGTATCCATTGTCGAAGAGTCCGCAGTAGGTCAGCGTCCGATCGGCCGCA
>JANQHZ010000401.1 GCA_028282445.1 Candidatus Binatia bacterium
AGCGGCCCTCGGCAGCGCCGCGAGAGTAGGGCGGTTGAGTACGTACTTGGCGTAGCTGGGGGCGAGAGCGATGGCTCTCGGGATGTCGAGCTCCTGTTCTCCGGGCGGTTGGGTGCACAACGCGACCGCGCGGGCGCGCCGCAGCCAGTTGTTCGGGCCCGTTGCCTCCTCGCCGCCGTCGCGCCAGACCTCGACGGCGCGCTCTCTTTCGTTCCTTGGTTCAGTTGGGAAACGCGCGATCGCTTGCGGCGGAATGTCGACCCCGACACGCCGCATCAATCGAAGCGCTCGGCCGAGCAGAAACCCGACGCCAGCGGGCTCGGTTCTCGATTGTGCCGCCATCCAATCGATGTCGTGACGACGGTGCAGGCGCGCGCCATCGACGATCCAACGCGGGTCGGGTGTGCGCGCGAGGGAGGCGATGCCGTGGATACAGGTATGGGCGAAGAGGTCGACCGGTTCGATTATGAGACATCTCCGACCTCGGATGGTCGTTTCGACGGCGCGATCGAGCGTCGTCTCTTCGCCGTTGCGGAAGTCCCCCTCCGGCAGTAGGCGGCTATGTAGATCGAGCGATCCACCGGCACGGAAGAAGTGGTTGGCGTGATCGAAGTGCATGCGGATCGACCTCATCCGATCCGAAGCGGTCCGCCAGCCACTAGCGACGAGCTCTTGCGTCGCTTGCTCGAAGCCGTCGCGATCGACCAGCAGGTCGACATCGGTCATCGGGCGCAGGTCCATCTCGTCATCGTAAGCGCTTTCCAGCAGGGCGCCGCCCTTGATCACGGCGACGCGAATGCCACGCGATTGGAGCTGTTGCACGGCTTGCAGAGCGTGCTCGAGCAGACTCGTGTTGGTGGCAAGCGTCTCCATCCGCTGACGGGCCGAGAATTCGCGCAGCGCTCGCGGCAAGTGGTCTTCGACCAGCGGCAGCAGGGGGCGTACCGCCTTGTGCAACTCGTTCTTCCGTACCGGCCCGTCGATGTCGAACGTCTCCGAGATACAGGCGCGCACGATGCGACGGTTCGACACGCCGACGAACCAAGCGGGAAGCTCGATCGAGCTCTCGCTCGGCTGGAAGCAGATTTGTTCGTGTTCCGGGCACCTCGCGCGGAGCGCGTCGATGTAGCGCCGCATCCCCGTATCCTTCGCGTCGAGACGCGGCTCCTCGTCCAGATGAAAAAACTCCTTCATCCAGTGCAGCTGGTCCGGGTTGACGTTGTAGTGGTTGAAGCGAAGGCGCGCCCCGGACCGATCCGAATGGGTCTTGCCCGATCCGACCTCGATGGCGTGCTGGCTCGACACCGAAGCGAAGGCGCTCGTCCGGACGAGAATCTTCGGCGCCCATCCAGCGTCGTAGATGCCTTCGATACACTGCTCGATCGGCAGGACGTAGGGCGGCCGATTCGGGACGCAGCCCAGGAAGCGGTCGAGAAACTTCTTCTGAGAAATCACGACTCGGGTTACCCCGGACGCATCCATGTCGCGCAAGAAATCTTCGAGGGGCTCGCCGTTGGGGCTGAACAGAAACTCGTCGACGTCGATCGAGCACAGCCAGTCCGTGTCGGCTCCATAGTTGGCGACGCAATGCTCGACCGCGCGATTGTACCCGTATTCGACCTCGCCCCGGGCGTTTTTCGGTCGCCAGCGAATCAAGGTTGCCTGACCGGGGAAGCGGTCGACGATGCGCTCGAGCTCTCGTTCGACGTCGCCGTCGCTGAGGTGCGACGAGATCGCGGATATATCGACCCCGTACTTGTTGCACCCGTCGATCTCGATCGAGTGTCCATCTCTCTTCGGCGTCGTCGATCCGGTGTTGTCGTAAAGATAGAAGTGGTCGACGCCGATCTGAGAGTGGTACTCCATCCACTCGCGCAGAAAGAAGATGTTCTCGCGCGCGATGAACACCGTGTGAACACTCAAGCGCGAGTGGCTACCGATTGCACGCCCGCCTCGTGTGACGAACGCGCTGGAGCTTTCTTGTTCGCCCTCGGTGGCCATTGCTGTCCGATCCTAGCGCGGATCGACCGGGACCGATATCCTCGCCCGCGCCGATGAAGGTCGCGCTGCTATTTCTGACTCGCAACAATGTGCATCATCCCGATATCTGGGAAGAGTTCTTTGCGGGCGAAGTTGGCGATCGCTGCGTGGTGCGGATCCATCCGAAGCCCGATGCTGTCGGTCGCATCCACCCGGCGTGGAAACCGTTCCTGGTCGCGAACCCGGTCGAAACCGTGCACGGCGAGATCAGTCTGGTCACGGCGATGAACCGACTCCTGCTCTCGGCGCTCGAGGATTCGTCGGTTGAACGCTTCGTGCTGCTGTCGGAGAGCACGATCCCGCTGCGACGCTTCGATGAGGTCTACGATCGACTCGTCGCGGAACCGCGGAGCCAGTTCTGGTATTCGCCGGATGAGCAGTGTTGGCCGCGCTGCGAGCCTTTGCTCGAACACCTGCCGCGACCGGCGATCAAAAAGACTCATCAGTGGGCGATCCTGAATCGCCGCCACGCCGAGGCGGTGGTCGCCTGCGAGAGCGAATGTATCGGATGGTTCGAGAGCCTGTTTGCGGCCGACGAACACTACTGGGTTTGCATGCTACACCGGCTCGGGCTGGAGGCCGAGATCGCGGACGCCATGACGACCTATGTCGATTGGCGGGAGGGCGGGCTGCGCACCTTTGGTCGACTGTCGGCTACCGACATCGACCGGATGCTGGCTTCTCCCGCGCTGTTCGCGCGCAAGTTTCGCGATGCGTCGAACGCTCGCCGATTGTGGCGCCGCGTCGTCGGGCAGTCGGAGCGGCCGGTCCGAGCGAAGGCGGAGGAAGGACCGCAAGAAGCGGTCTGGCTGTTTGGAGACGGGCGCAGCGGGACGACTTGGTTGGCGAACGTCATCAATCACGACCAACGCCTGGCGTACTACTTCGAACCGATCCACTTCGGGGATGCCGACCTGGTGGGGCGGGTCGGCGGGTTGCGCCCGACCAAGTACATGTCGGTGGATCGCGAAGCTCCCGCGCTCGAGGGTGTCGTCGACGAGATCCTCCGTCTTCGCTTTGCGCCGCGTCGCCAGCCACCCCCCGACGCGAAGCAGGGAGTGCTGGTAAAGGACATCTTCGCCAACCTGATGATTGGATGGCTCGGTGAGCGCTGGCCGTGGGTCAAGAAGATCCTACTCGTCCGTCACCCCTTCGCGGTTGCGGCATCGAAAGTGCGATTGGAGGAGCGGGCCGGGTGGCAGTTTGCCGCGGCTAGCCCAGAGGTTCTCGCTCAGTACGATCTGCAGAGCGACTTTCTGGGACCGTACGAGTCCTTGTTTGCGCAGGAACTCGAGCCTTTCGAGGCCCACGTGCTTGCGTGGGCGGTGGCTCACTATGTGCCCTTGTCGCAGCTTGGGAAGGACGACATCCATGTCGTGTTTTACGAGGATCTGCTCGACAACCCCGCAGCGACCTCGAATGAGCTCTTCCGCTTTCTCTACGGCGACCAGTGGCGACGCCACCGCTGGCCGGCGCCGCGTTCGGCGTTCGACGAGCCCAGTCACACCAGCTCGGACCGCGTCTTCGCCGCCGATGCGTGGATACCGGTGGTTTCGGAGGGGCAACGGCGGCGGGGCCGGGCCATCCTGCAGCACTTTGGGGTGGACACCATCTACGACCAAGAGGGGCGTCCCAATCACGGTGCCGTGGACGCCCTGCTGAGCCGGCCGGCGCCGGTTATACCCTATGTCCCCATCAGCGTCCGGCCCCTCTGGCTCCATGCCACTCTGATCCATAAGGGGGCAGCTACTTTTCTCGTGCTTGGCCCCGAATCTGACCGCAGCGATCTTGCGGGCGAGCTCGAGCGACGAGGCTGGAGAGCCGGTCTGCCGCTAACCGCGGCGGTGTTCAGTGAGGGAATGGATCGTGCTGAAATGCGTTCCGCCGGCGAAGCGGTCGCGGGGCCGATTTCGGCGATCATCGAGCTTTCAAGCGCGGCTGGGGCGCCCGGGTTGTTACCGCTCGGGCCGGGCGAGGCCACGATCGGACTGGCGGCCTGCCTGCTGGCCAGCCCGGTCCAGGCAAACGACATGATCGCCTCGCTCGGGGCGCTGGCGACACGGGTCTCGGCGGGGCGGCTGTGCTTCCAGGCAGCTTCCCTGGCAGCTGATGCGGTCGAGGCTCACGCCGCCCGATTAGGGCTGCCCGATTAGGGCTGTGGCTGACACTTAAACAAGTCCGGTCCATTAGCAGTTAAAGATGTCCGGTTTCATTGTCCGGCGATTTGTTGGGTTTGGTCTTCGGTTTTCGAGTT
>JANQHZ010000425.1 GCA_028282445.1 Candidatus Binatia bacterium
TCGACGCTCGCACCGAAGTCGGCGAGCACTCACAGATCTCCGCCGCCCACCGCTCCGCCGCCGCGCTCAAATCCGCGGCAGGCACCACCTCGTTCACCAACCCGAGCTCGTAACCGCGCTGCGCGCTGATCGGCTTGCCGGTCAGCATCATTCCGAGCGCGACCTTTTCAGGGACCAGCCGAGGGAGTCGTTGCATGCCGCCGGCCAGCGCCGCCAGGCCGACGCGCGGCTCGGGCAGACCGAGCGTCGCGTGCTCCGCGGCGACCACAATGTCGCACGACATGACGATCTCGAAACCGCCGCCCAGCGCGAGGCCGTTGACCGCCGCGATCACCGGCTTGAAAAGGTCGAAACGGGAATGAATCCCGCCGAAGCCGGAGTCCGGCATATCGAGCGGCTTGTCCGGATTGCTCGCGGAGAACTTCAAATCGTTGCCGGCCGAGAAGGCCTTGTCGCCGGCTCCGGTGACGATGGCCACCCAGCAGTCTTCGTCGGCCGCAAAATCGTCCAGTGCCGCTGACATCTCGTGATGCGCCGGCGGGTGCAGCGCATTGCGCACCTCGGGGCGATTCATCGTCAGATGCGCGACGTGGTCTTTCTTTTCGTAGGTGATGAATTCGTAGGCCATGGCGATGTTCCTCCCAACGACTCGAAGATCCCACTTTCAGGGGGGATCGAACAATGGATCGTACCGAGTTTGGCGAATACCCTCGTCAAGGCTGGGGCGCAGGCGAGGCTAAGGCTGAGGTCGGTAGGGATGCATCGGCCACGCACATAGCCGTCGCGCTCCGCGCGACCACCACCCTCAGCCTCGCCTAAGCCCAAGCCTCAGCCTCGAGTGCCAGTTCAGTGACGAAAAGACCGAAAGCCCCTTTCAGAGAGAGCAGGCGCTACGCGGCGAGCAGATTCCGCGCGATGACTTTCAACTCGAGGATCGGCTTCACGCCTTCGAAGATCGGTAGCACGGTGGCGTCGACGACGTAGCGCGAGATCGGGAACTCCTCCGCATACCCCCAACCGCCGTGCAACAGCTGGCCTTCCTGGGTCGTCCACACCGCAATGTCCGACGACAGCAGCTTGCACATCGCCGGCTCGAGCGCGATCGACTCGTCCGCATCCATCGCCAACGCCGCCTTGTAGGTCAGCTGGCGCGATGCCTGGATGTGAGTCGCCATGCGGCCGATCTTGTGCTGGGTGAGCTGGAAGTCGCCGATCGACTGGCCAAACTGCTTGCGGTCGGCAGCGTACTCGCAGGTACGCTCGAGCGCTGCCTGGGCGAGGCCCGTGGCCCGACCGCCGGTCTGCAGGCGCCCTGCCGCGAAGCCGTTCATCTGAAGGTAGAAGCCCTTGTTCAGCCCCTTCTCCTGGCCGACCAGGTTTGCGGCGGGTACGAAGTAGTTCTCGAGGGCGAGGGTAAACGAGTGCATGCCTCGATAGCCGGGTGTCGCGTCGGCCTTGCCTTCGAGAACGCCGCCGGACTCCTGGCGCATCTCGAAGCTGTGCCCCTCGAAAGGCTCCTTCGGAACGATAAAGAGAGAGAGCCCGCGCGCGCCCTTGGAGACGTCGGGATCGGTACGCAGCAACATCGCGATCACGTTGGCGCGACCGGCAAAGGTGCACCACGCCTTGGCTCCGCTGATCAGGTACCCCTGCTCTCCGCCGACCTCGCCCGGTTCGGCCTTACAACGCAAGGAAGCCACATCGGAACCGATGTCGGGCTCGGTCACCGAGATCGCCGCCATCGTCTGTCCAGCTGCGATCGACGGCAGCCATTGCTGCTTCTGTTCTTCGGTACCGCCCTTGATCAAGGCTTTGGTCAGAATCTCGGGGCGGGTGATCAAGCTGCCGGCCGCCGCCAGCGAGCATCGGGACAGTTCTTCGGTGGTGACGATCATGGCGAGGTTTCCCATGCCGCCGCCTCCGTATTGCTCCGGCACCGCCATCCCGAAGAATCCGAGCTCGGCCATCTTTCCAATCAGCTCGTCCGAGACCAGATCGTCGTTGCGATGGATGTGTTCCGCGATCGGCGCCACTTCGCTCTCGGCAAACTGTCTCACCGAGTCGCGCGTCATCACCGCCATCTCGTCGTCGATCGGGCTGTGATTCACACCGCGCGTTTCGATGGTGTGTCGCCCGATGGCGCAGAAGGACTCGTCGGACACCGCTGCTCGCGCCGCGGCAACAACCTCGGACGAGCCGAGAGTCGCGTCCAATCGGTCCGCGGCAACACCGAACTGGTCGGCATACGCCGATGCGAGTCCGCCCAGCTTGAGGGCAAACTCGCCTGCAAAGGCAGCGGCCATCGCGGGTACCGCCGGCTCGGACGCGCCGCTCCCCTTGGCGTACTCGAGGAGATCTTTGGCGGCAGCCAACTCGGTCGCCGTGTAGGCCAGTCGCTCGCAGTGAACCTGCTCGTTGTCGATCCCTCGACCGCCTTCGGTTCGCTTGCTGGCGACCTCCAAGGACTCTCGCACCACCGCATCCGCGGCCTCCACGACCTTTTCGGTCGCGGTCAGATCCACCTTCAACGACATAAGAAACCCCCGATCTTCGAATTGCGTATGGCTAACACCGTTGCCGGCCAACGGCCAGAACTCACAGAAATACCGGCTATTAGGAGAGACCGGACCC
>JANQHZ010000447.1 GCA_028282445.1 Candidatus Binatia bacterium
TCTGGTCGACCCGTCGCAGTACAGCATCGCGCTCAATGCCGAACTCGGTCTTTCGATGGTGCAATCGAGCGAGCACGTTTACTGGAGCGAGGATGCCACCGCATTCCGTCTTCAGACGTACATCGACGGCGAGCTCAGATGGGCGGAGCCCTTCACGCCGAAGAATGGCGACACTCTCTCGTGCGCTGTCGCGCTCGGCGTCCGCTCGTAGAAGCCAACGCCTGTGTGCTCAGCTTCGCGCGCCCGCGTCAATCTTCCCGACGTTGGGCGCGCGTTCGTCTCACGTGAATACGACGCTGGCCCCCGCTGGCATCACGAGCGAAGAGGCGGCAGGCGCCCTGAATCCCGGCAATGCTGGTAGCCTCCGGCTGAGGAGGCTAGCAGCCCGTGGTGAATCCGCCTCCCGAGTAGGGCGGGTTCATGCTGCGCAGCGGAGTCGAGTGTCGCGGCGATGCCGGAGGCTTGGACCAATTACGATCCCGAGTAGACCTCTCAGGAGGTGTTCGAAGCGCGGGCACGCCTCGAGGGCTCGGCGGGGGGCACCTTGGAGTCCTCGTGGCGTCCCAAACCCGATCTTCCTGCGCATCAGGAGCCCGAGGTTGTACGCCGCGGTCTGCAGTAGGTAGCGCTTCTCGATGTTCTCGCGGCCGCGCAAGTGCACGCGGCGCATCCCTCCGGTGTCCAGACAGTGGGCGAAGGAGCGCTCGTTGAGCTCGCAGCGTCGCTTGTAGAGCCGCCGACCTCGCGCGCCCTTCATCCGACGTCGGTTGCGGTAGACCGCGAGTCTCTCGTCCTCCTTGCCCTTCCACTTGCGACGTCCGCGCTTTGGCTCGCTGATGTAGGTGCGCATCTCCAAGCTCTCGAAGGCGACGAGCGTTTCGTTGCTGTGGTAGCCCTTGTCCGCGACGCACTCTCGAACTGGGCGCTCTTCGTGTTCATGACACTTCAGTCCTACGAGATTCAGGATCGTCTCGAAGATCGTGTCTTGCACCGTGGCCGTATCCCCGGCAGCTCCCGGGTGGATCGTCATCCCCAGGATCGCGCCGCTGTCGAGGTCCACCGCGTGCTCGGCCTTATGAGCCAGGTGCGTGCGGCCGTCTTTCATCTTCGTGATCTGGGCGTCGGGGTCGTTGGGGTTCACCCAATCGTCGTTCGAGCCCTTCTTCGGCCGCTTCCGGTCGATCCTCGCCAGGTCCGCCTTCGTCGGTGTCTCGATGCCCGAGCTCTCGGCCAAATCCTCGAGGAAGCCCTGGTAGCTCTGTCCTGTATCGCGGCGGACCAGGCTCTTCATCGCCGCGTTCGCCTCGAGCGTCGTCGCGTCGATGCCGATCGACTTGCCGCGCACCAGGCCATGGTCCGAGAGCAGCTGCAACACGAAGGCGAAGACCTCGGCGTGAGTCTCCAAGTCGATCAGACGCCGAGACCTCGACACCGTCGAGTGATCCGGCGGGGCTTGGGACAGCTCCAACCCCAGGAAGCTGCGTAGCGCCAACGAGTCGCTGCAGCGCCAGGCGATTCCCCGCTCCGAGTCGATTCCCTCGAAGTAGCCCACCAGCAGCATCCGAAAGTAGATCGCCGGCGCGAGGCTCGGCCGGCCCTGACCCTCGGCGTAGAACTTACGGCACCGCTCCTCCACGAACTCGTCGAAGCCGGCCGCACGCAGCTGGGCGTTCAGAGCTTCGTAGAAGGGGTGTCCCGCAGATCGAGGCAGGTCCTTCGTCGCCACCCAAAGCGACTGCTGATGCCCCTTGCTTCGCTTGCCCATCGACATGGGGCCACCGTATTTGCGGCGATCACCCGTGGCAACGACCTGACCGACTTTCACCACGGGCTGATAGGTGGTGAACTTCACGCCTCGGCTTGTGTCAGAGTTACGGGATGCGTTCCACAAGCCGACGAGACACGCTTGCTCGATGTCGTCGTGATAGAAGCCCGGCATCTTCGCGTACTTGCCTGCGCACCAACGAGCCAGCATCCGGTGCTGCTCGAAGAGCGTGGCGCGATCGTCGTCGGTCAGCTCGCCGAGATTTCGGCGGGGGACGAAACGAACCATGCTTCTGCGGTAGCGGGCGGAAGTACAAGAAGTGCCATGGCGGCCCCTGGCAAACTACGCCTACGGCTTCACCGTCTTCCATCTACAGGGCGAAAGAGAGCGAATCGACTGGCAGTGGATCCTGGACCGTCAGAATCCAGGGCTCCCAGACGAGGTCGCGAACAAGAGAGCCCCGGAGTCCTGGAAGCAATGGGTAGCCCGAGGCGGCGCTGCTGTCGAGGCATGCCGACGGCGCGTTTCCAAGGTGCTTGTGAAACTGAAGGCTGAGCAGGTTCCCGCGCCGGGCTCCAAGGAAGAGCGAGTCTTGTCAGCGATCTACGAACACTACTCGGCAAGGGGAACGTCGTCTTCGAGGCTCTTGCGG
>JANQHZ010000449.1 GCA_028282445.1 Candidatus Binatia bacterium
TGCGAGGGCGATCTCGACGGCGACAACAATGTCTCGATTACCGAGCTGATCCGAGCCGTCCGGTCGGCACTGGACGGCTGCCCGGCGGCGGCGGCGCGGCGTTCCACCACCGACGACTGCGAGACGGACTGCCCGGGCGATCTCGACGGCGACAAAAAGGTCACCATCGCAGAGCTGATCCGGGGCGTGAAGAAGGCGTTGGACGGGTGCCCGATCAACACCATCGGCCCGCCTCCTTCCGCCACGGCTACGGGTTCCCGGCCGGTCGTCACCGAAACTCCTACCGAAACGCCCACGCAAACTCCCACCGATACCCCGACCCATCACAACACTCCGACCTCGACCAGCATCGCGACGAGTACTCCGACCCAATCTCATACCCAGACCCCGACTCCGGTCATCCCGGCAACCAATACGCCGGTCATCCCGGCGACGACACTTCCCACCGTCACCCCGTCGCCAACCGGACCGCCGCCCCAGACTGCGACCCCTGGAGGACCGCGCTTCGTGGACAATGGCGACGGAACCATCACGGATACCGTCACCCGGTTGATGTGGGAGAAGAAGAGCTTGGACGGCGGAATTCACGATCGCCGCAATCGCTATCGGTGGAGCACGACATTCGGCAGTAGCGCCCAGGACGGGACTTTGTTCACCGAGTTCCTGCGATTCCTCAACTGCACCGGAGACATTCCCGGGACATGCGCGCGCTTTGGCGGCTACAGCGACTGGCGCTTGCCGGAGGTTTCCGAGTTGCTGGAGCTGCGCGAGCTCGGCGAGGACGCGATCAGCGGAATCGTCCCGATGCCCTTCCTGCTCAACTGCTCGGAAGGCTGCACCGTGCTCGAATGCGAGTGCACCCCACTACAAGAGCACTGGACCAACACTATGGGGCCACCGCTGATCGCCGGAGAAAGCCTGTTGCCCAGACTGAACATCGTCAACTTCATCCGCGCGACCAATGTCGAGTTCGTGGAGTTGCTGCTGACCAACGGCTCCGCAGTGGCGCGTGCCGTGCGCGGCCCGTTGCCGTAACGACACCCCCGGATACAGGCTCCGGCCCAGCGGGTGCTGTACCCGCAACCGACAGGCTACTATCCTGAGTCCATGAGAGTGCGTAGCCGTCGCGGGATCGCCGTCGTGCTCGCGATGGTCACGACCCTCGCTCTCCTCGGATGGCGCTACCAAAGCCGCCTGATCGGCGTCGTAGCGCGCTGGCATCTCCAAAGAATCGCCGCCGAGGAGGAAAAGAGCGGCGACCTCACCCGCCGTCGCACGACGATTGCCGGGCTGCACCGCCGCCTGCTGATCGAGCGCCCCGTCGACGCGCTGGTTCCGGAGCTCCACGACCTGCTCGCGTTGCTGTCCGCCCGCGTTGCGACCGGCGAGATCAGTCTCGACTGGTCCGCGTACATCTATACGAGCCACTTCCGCACCATGGTCGAGAAGCGACCGAAGGGTATCCCGCGCCGCTCGATCGACGCCTTACGACACCACGTCCAGCAACAAGTCGAGTTCTTCTACCTGCGCAAGAGACCCGACGTCGACGGCTTCAGGCTCTCCGACCTCACCGGCACCGGCGGCGAGTCCTACACCGTCGAAGAGATCGAGAAAGCGTATCGCGACGGCCGAGACTTGAGCATCGAGACAACCGATCCGTGAAGGCTCCGGCCCAAGAAAAAGAAGAGCTTAGGCGAGGCCGGATTGGCCCGCGACACCGTCGCGTTTGGCCGGCGCGCGCAGCGCGCCTTTGGCCGCGGCCAGCCAAGCTGGCCGCTTTGGACTCGACGACCGGGGTCGAAAGAACCGAAAACCTGACCGGCGTCGGGCCGGCCCGCGACCGTCGTTATGAAGCCGGCGCCGGGCGCTGCGGGGAACGCAGATCCTCGACCAGCATGCGGAGGCCCTCGGGATCTCCGTCGACGACCCCCTGCTCGCTCGCGCGCAGGAGCTCCTGGTAGAGACTGAGCGCCTGCTTGCGCAACGCAGTACGGTTCTCCTGGTGGCCGGCTTTGCGCTCCTCCTCGGCCAGCTCGAGGCTCCTCACGCCGAGCTGCTTCATGATGCGATAGTCGCGCGCGTTGCGGCTCGGCGCCGACACGACTCCCTGCACCGCCACCTCCGCTTCGGGATAGCGGCGCAGTCCGAGCAGCGCGACCGCTCGCAGGGCGTTGGCGCCGGCGTGCAATTCGGTCTGGTCGGGATAGCGTTGCTCGAAGTCGGTCAGCAGCTGCAGCGCCTCCTCGAGCTCCGCCGGGTTGCGGCCGCTGGTGAGCACCACCGACGACAACACCTTGGCGTGGGCCTCCATCGGCGCCAACATCACC
>JANQHZ010000485.1 GCA_028282445.1 Candidatus Binatia bacterium
TGTAAAGGGTCAATTCGAAGCATGGGACGGTGGCTCCTCATCCGCCCGAGAGCGCACGAGTTTTTGCGGTACGGCCGGCTACTCCGATGATTCCGGCTCGCGCATCCTGTCGCTGCCCAGCCAAAATCAACCTCGGTTTGAGAATCTGCGGGCGGCGTGAAGACGGCTACCATTTGATCGAGTCCGAGATGGTGGCGGTCGGGGTGGGCGATCGGCTGCAGATCGCGGTCGTCCCCGGGGAGGCGGCGATCGAGCTCGAGGTTTCCGGCCGCGCCGTTCCGGCCGGACCAGAGAATCTGGTCTACCGCGCCGCCGATTCGATCATGCGTCGATTCGAGGTGTCGGCGAGGGTCGAGATTGCTCTCGAAAAGGTGATTCCCAGCGGCGCCGGGCTTGGCGGCGGCAGTAGCGATGCCGCAGCTACCCTGCGGATCCTCGACGAGCTGCTGGAGCTCGGCGCCGGCGAAGGGATCCTCCGCGAGATCGCGCTCGGGCTCGGCGCCGATGTGCCCTTTTTCGTCACCGGACGACCGGCCCTGGTGAGCGGAATCGGCGAGGTGATGAGTCCGCTGGCGAGCTGGCCGGACGACCCCTTGGTGGTCGCTTTCCAGGGGGCTGGGCTGGCCACAGAAAAGGTCTACGCCGGGTACGACGCTTCGTTGACTTCGCCACAGGCGGCCAGTAATATCCCCGACTTTCCGCGCTCTTCCGGCTCCCGTCTCCGGAACGATCTGGAGGAAGCGGCGAGCCGAATAGATCCAGGAATAAAAACTTTGAAAGAGTCGCTCCGTTCGCACGGAGCGCGCGAGGTCGGGATGTCCGGAAGCGGTTCTGCCGTTTTCGGATTTTTTCGCGACGAGGGTAGTGCACGCTCCTGCGCGGAGCGGTTGTCACGAGAGGGTATTTGGGCCGAGGCTACCAGGATTCAGGAGAATCCTTCGCCAATCGAAAGAGTGGACCCCGGTTTGAAATGATGTCGATGGGCGGTAGCCAAGCGGTAAGGCACCGGGTTTTGGTCCCGGCATTCGAAGGTTCGAACCCTTCCCGCCCAGCTTATCCTGCTTGAAGAGCGAGCATTGTGAAGAACCAACTACAGATTTTTGCCGGCAACTCGAATCCGGATCTCGCCAGCCGAGTCTCCGAGTACCTCGACGTCCCGCTCGGTCAAGCCGAAGTCCGTCGGTTCAGCGACGGCGAGGTGATGGTCGAGATCGACGAGAACGTGCGGGGAAGCGACGTGTTCGTCATCCAGTCGACATCGACGCCGGTCAACGATCATCTAATGGAGTTGCTGTTGATGCTCGACGCGTTTCGCCGCGCATCGGCAAAACGCGTGACCGCGGTCATCCCGTACTACGGATACGCTCGTCAGGATCGCAAAGTTTCGCCCCGAGTTCCGATCAGCGCCAAGCTGGTGGCCGACCTGATCTCGACTGCCGGCGCCTCGCGGGTGCTGACGCTCGATCTGCACGCCGGACAGATCCAGGGATTCTTCGACATTCCGGTCGACAACCTCTATGCCACACCGGTCATCTTCAAGCACGTCCGCGAGAACTTGGGCCGTGAGTCGGTGACGGTCGTGTCCCCGGATCCGGGCGGTGTCGAGCGCGCACGAGCCTTCGCCAAGCGTCTCAACGCCGGCCTCGCGATCATCGACAAGCGTCGCGTGCGCGCCAACGAAGTCGCCGAGATGCGTGTCGTCGGCGATGTCGTCGGCCAGAAGACGATCATCATCGACGACATTGTCGATACGGCGGGAACCCTCGCCGCCGCCGCCGGAGCTCTCAAAGACGCCGGTGCGGAGTCGGTTTTTGCATGCTGTACGCATCCCGTTCTGTCTGGGCCCGCGATCGAGCGGATCGGCGGGTCGGCGCTCACCAAGTTGCTGGTCACTGACACGATCCCGCTGCGCGAAGACGGGCTCGCATGCGACAAGATCGAAACGCTGTCGATCGCACACTTACTGGGAGAGGCGATCGTGCGGACCCACCGCGAAGAATCGATCAGCTCTCTGTTCCTATCGTGATCCGCGACAGGCGCACGAACCACCTCTGATAGGCACGCGACCCATCGAGTAGGAGAAGTCGATCCATGGATATTCTCGAATTCAACGTAACCTCACGCACCGCGACCGGTAAGGGCGGCGCCCGCGCCGCGCGTCGCGATGGCCAGGTGCCGGCCATCTTGTACGGGCCGAAGCGAGAACCGGCGTCCCTTGCTTTCGTAGAGCGAGACTTCGAGCGCGAAATCGGCGAAGGCGGTACGACGCAATTGTTGCGCCTCAAGTCGGCCGATACGGCCCTGAACGAGAAGCTCGTGCAGATCAAGGACACGCAGCGTCACCCGGTGAGCCACTCTCTCCTGCATGCCGACTTCTATGAAGTCGACGTGAACGAGAAGATTCGGGTCGAGGTTCCGCTCAACTTCTCAGGCTTGGCGGCCGGCGTCGACCGCGGTGGCATTCTGCAGCCGATTCGACGCGTGATCGAGGTGCTCTGCCTGCCGTTGGAGATTCCGGACGAGTTCGAAATCGACGTCACGTCGCTCGATATCGGCGAGGCGATCCACCTCAGCGACGTCAAGGTGGCCGAGGGGATCGATTTCGTGGACGAGCTCGAGATCACTCTGGTGACGGTGGTGGCTCCGGTGGTCGAGGAGACTCCCGCCGAGGAAGCGGAAGGCGAAGAGGGCGCCGAGGCAGCTGCGCCGGAAGGCGAAGCCGGCGGCGAGAAGAAGGAGGAGTCCAGCGAGGGCTGAGCGAGCCTCATGCGGGTCGTTGTCGGACTTGGAAATCCAGGGCCGGAGTATGTCTGGACCCGCCACAACGTTGGCTTCATGGTGTTGAATACTCTTTCAGATCGCTGGGGTGTCGCTTTGCGTCGCTCGGGGCTCGCCGTCATCGGCGAGCGCGCGGATGCGCAAGGGCCTACGGTATTGGTGGCCCCGCAGACGTACATGAACCGAAGCGGGGAAGCGGTTGCCGGCTTGCTCGACGCCCCAGCCGACGAGGATCTCGTGGTGGTATACGACGACGTCGACCTCGAACCGGGAGCGCTCCGCATCCGCCGCAGCGGCGGCGCCGGCGGTCACCGTGGTGTCGAGTCGATGATCGAATGTTGCGGGGCTGGCTTCACACGTGTCCGTGTCGGCATCGGACGTCCGCCCGAAGGAATGGACACAGCGGATTATGTGTTGGCGGAGCTCGAGGAAAGCGAGCGCGCCGACTGGATGAATGGTATCGGACGCGCGGCCGACTCCGTCGAGTGCTTGCTCGACGACGGGGTTCAAACGGCGATGAATCGCTTCAACGGCGCTCCGGCGTCGTGAATTTCGAGGAGATGACGATGAAAAGGTACGAGACTCTGCTGGTACTCAACCCGGAACTGCCCGAGGCGCAGACCAGGGAGACGATCGACCGAGCACGGCGCGTGCTCACAGAGGCGGGCGCCGAAGACTTCCAGGTGCAGGAATGGGGCATGAGAGATCTCGCTTATGAGATCCGTAAGCACAAGCGCGGCTACTACGTGCTGCTCGAGTACCGGGCGACGCCGGAGCTGGTGACGGAGCTCGAACGCAATCTGAAGATTGCCGACGAGGTGCTTCGCTTCATTTCCGTTGCCGCCGCAAAGAACGCGAAGAAGAAAGCCGACGCTTCGACGGAAGAACCGTCGAGCGAAACACCACAACCCAACGCTGCCTCGGATAGCGAGGCGGCCCCGGCGACCGAATCGGTCCCGGTGTCCGAGTAGGGGAGAACCGATATGCCGTTTGGTAGAGGAAGAAAGCCCGGAAGAGGCGGGTCCGAGGATCGCGGCGGATTCCGCCGCCGCCCAGGTCGCCGCAAGGTTTGTCGCTTTTGTGCCGACAAGGACTCACGGATCGACTACAAAGACGCGCGCGCGTTGAGTAACTACCTCACCGAGCGCGGCAAGATCATTCCGAGTCGCATCACCGGCACATGCGCCCGACATCAGCGCAAGCTGACGACAGCGATCAAACGAGCGCGCGCGGTCGCGCTGCTGCCGTACTCGGTGACGACTGTTTGACCCGAATTTGGCGTGAAGCGTCAGGAAACAATCAAGCTCACGCCTCACGTTCCGAAAAGGTTGAATCCATGGAAGTCATTCTTCAGGAAGAAATCACCCACCTGGGTCATATCGGCGAGATCGTCAAGGTGCGCGACGGATATGCGCGCAATTATCTCTTCCCGCGCGGACTGGCCGTGCTCGCGGACAAGCGCAACGTGCGCGAGCTCGAGCACAAGAAGCGGGTCGTCGAGGAGAAGCGCCAACGCGTCGCGGCGAGTACCCAGGAGGTCGCCGACAAGATGGCCAATGCCGATCTCAGCTTCACGGCTCGCGCGGGTGACGGCGGCAAGCTGTTCGGCTCGATTACCAACCAGGACATCGAGAAGGAGCTGCGTGAGCTGGGCTTCGACGTCGATCGCCGTCGCATCAAACTGGAGGAGCCGATCAAATCGGTCGGCGAGCACAAGGTTACGGTGGCGCTGGCCGCCGGAGTACCTTGCGAGGTGACCGTCAAGGTCGTCGCGCTCGACGAGCCGAAGGAAGAGAAGCCGGCCGAGGCCGAAGCAGCGCCCGCCGAGGAAGCCGCAGCCGAGGATGCTGGAGCGGAAGAGTCCGAAGCCGCAGAAGCACCCTCGGAAGACCCACAGCCGTAGGCTACGAGTGATTACTGACTGGTGATTGGTAGAGCTCTTCCGGCCGATCACCGGTCAGGTACTCACGAATCACCAGTCAGCGGCAATCGACACTAGGGCTTTTCGAAGACGGCCGGGCTGCCCGGCAGTGTCCCGCGATTGCGCAGCAGCTTGACCGGTTCGCCGGCCCGATGCGGGTCGTAGATGAGCAGGTCGGTGCGTCGATCGCCGTCGATGTCGCCGGCGGTGAGCTCTCCGCTGTTGCCGACGGTCTGGCGCGCTGCCCGATCCTCGTAGCGATACTGCGGGCCACCTAGGTACACCTCGAGTCGGTCTCCGCTCCCCGAAGTGATCATGTCGCGGTGGCCGTCGCCGTTTAGGTCGGCTAGCCAGCTGGGCAGAAAGCCGCTCGGCGCGAAGGTCTCGAAGTTGATCGGCAGGCTGAGCTTGCTCGTGCTCCATGGAGCGTCTTGGAAGGGCTTGTCGTTGCCGGCCTGGAAGATGGCGATGTTGGCGTCGAGCGATCGCGTTGCCAGGGCCTCGATGATCTCCATGGCGCTGAACGGCGTTGTCATCTGAACCAGCTCGGGACGGCCGTCGGCGTCGAGGTCGTACAGGGTCAGTGAGCCGCGATCAGACAGCACCATTCGCTGATCGGCGTTCTCGAGATCCCAGCGTCCGCCCCGGTTGAGGTGAAACGTCGCGATCGTCCCGGCGTCGGTGATTCCGCCCGTAACTTGCGAGATCAACAGGTCGGCGAGGCCGTCGCCGTCGATGTCGTCGGCATACGCGGTGGCGCCACCCGACCCTCGAATGTAGTCCCCTTGCGCTACCAAAGAGAGAGGGAAGGCCTGATCCGAATTCCTTGGGAACGAACCGTCCTCGCGTTGCAGGAAGACACGGATGTCGTGGCGCGATGCGGTAACGATGTCGAGCTTGCCTCCGGCGTCGACGTTGGCGACCGAGACTCGTGCCGGCACATAGTTGACCTCGACCGGCGCCTCGGCAAAGCCCAAGCCGGGACTCTCGAACTTATAGTGGGTGAGGACACCACCAACCGGCATGTCGCCGATCAGCGTTCCGTCGCTCTTCAATACAGCCAGTCGGCCAAAGCCCTGGGCGATCAACCAAGGCCCGTTGGGGGTGGACTCGAACAGCCGCATTCGGGTGATCGAGCGTTCTTCGCCCCTCGCCGCGATGCTCCCCCAGGGGAGCGCGAGGTCTCGTCGCTGCACCGCGCCCCTGCGCAACGATAGCAACGTGATCTGGTTCTGTCGCAACAGTACCAGCTCGACGCCGGGGCTGCCGTCGACCTCGCCGACGTCGTAGCCGGCCGCGCCGTCCGGGAGGTCGACTTGGAAGGGTTCGCGCTTCGAGGCGACGTGGGGGAACACCCGAGCGCGACGAGTCTGGTCGGGCGGAATTCCGTCGAAGACGATCTGCAGGAGATCGGTGTGTCCATCGCCGTCCAGATCGGCCAGTTCGGCGGCAACGGTGCGCTCGCTGGTTGCGATCTGGGTAAGCTCAAAGTGCTCCTCCGCCGACGCGGACAGCGCCGCGATCGTCGCGACGACCGTTGAGACTGCGCACGACCAAAGGCGAACGCTGGTCGGGACATGTCTTGCCCGCGCGAAGCGGTTGGTGCGGCCAGCGTGTCGGAACGTTTGCAACTTCGGAGCTCGACTTCCAACACGGTCATCGCAAGATCGCTCGTGACTTGTCAAAGGACCGGGAGTGGAACCGACCTGAACCGCTACCGGCGTACCGCGGTCGGTTTGACACTTTCGCGCCGGCGTGTGGTCTTGAGCCGCGATGAATCGAGCGACCCGGTCTCAGTGGTTCCTGGCCATCGCGCTCACCGTCGTCGCCAACGTGCTGATCCTCGGCTTCTTCTACGAGCGATTCTGTTGGCCGCCGGACGATGGCCACTACGCCCACCTGGCCGAGCGCATTCTCGACGGCGAGATCGTGCACCGCGATATCGAGGACTTTCACACCGACAATAGCCACGTCGTCAACGTTGCAGCGCTCGCGCTATTCGGTCGCGAACTGCGCAGCTTGCGTATCCCGCTGGCCATCGTGACTTTCGCGCAGTCGATCGGACTGCTGTGGATCTTTCGTTCGCGGTCGCCACGTACCGCCGTCACGGCCGCCGTCGCGTTGACGTCGCTGAGCTTCGTTCAGTACCTCAATCCGCAGCCGCACTGGTATTGTCTGGCGCTGACCGTCGCCAGTGTCGGCTTGCTCACTCGCCCCGGTCCGCGTGGCTTCTCGCAGATTGCCAGCCTCGGCTTCCTGGTCGGAGCAACGTTCCTTTTCCGTCAACTCACCGGAGTATTCCTCGGGATGGGTATCCTCGCCTACCTGCTCGCAGTGCGCCCGAGCGGTGAGGCGGTCGATCAACCCCGGTTGGGCTCACGGATCGCCCTGCTGGTCGTCGCGGCTGTACTGCTGGTCTATTGCCTGCGTACGACCAACGTCAGTGGATTCCTCCTCTTCGGGGTTTGGCCGGTTCTGCTTCTCGGGTGGAGCGCCCGGCATACTCGGAGCTGCGACCGAGAACTTGCTCGCATCGTCGCGGCTCTGACGACGGGCGCCGTACTGGCCGCGGTCCCGACCGTCCTCTACCACGCAGCGCACGGTTCGCTCGTCGCCTGGCTGCACGACTGCTTCTCGAGCGCTCTCAGGGTGGAAACCCTGCCCTACCTTCATGCGTACCGCTATACCGACTTCCTCCGAAGCGCCGTCGAGCAGATGTCCTCGGGGCACGTTGCCAACAGCCTGTTGAGCAATGCGTATTGGCTCCTACTGCCGGCGCTCGGCGTGTTGAACGGCATCTTCCTTCTACTTCATCTCGTACGCGGCCCTGAGCGCACGGCATCGGGCATGGCTCTTCCCTTCGTTGCAGCGTTCTACGGAATGGTTTCCCTGTTCAACCAGATCCCGATGTACTTGTACTACTCGGTCGGCTTGTTGGCGGCGGGAGTTCTGTGGACCCGTACGGCCGGTGCGAAGCGCCGCGGCAGTGTGTGGGAACCGGTCCTGATCGCCGTCTCGCTGGTCGCGCTTTTCTTTCACGCGGGTCAGCCGGCAACTCGGACTCTTGCGAGCGTTGTTGGAGGTGAGCGGATTACACTCGTTCGTAACACGCGTATTCCTCGGATGTCCCTGTGGCTGGAGCCAAGAGTCATCGATACCTACGCAGCGCTGCTAGAGACGATTCACCGTGAGACGGGCGCCGGCGAATCGATCTTCGTCCTGCCGAATCACCCGGAGGTCTACTTCTTGGCGGACCGTGAGAATCCCACGTGGTTCCCCAATACCTCGCTGGCGCTGAGAGACGGCGAAGACATAGCGCGTTTGTTGGACATCTTCCGAAGCGATCCCCCGACACTCGTGGTTCACGCGCCGCGCGATCGCCACAACACCGCCACGTCGGAACAGGTCATGCGCTTCGTCGCGCAGTCGTACGACCGGATCGCGGCGATCGGCGAGTTCGTCGTGTACCGTCGCCGCTAGAGGCCCGCCTTCGTCTGCAACCGGCTGTTAGGCTTTCGTAGCTGCGACGAGAGCTTGTGGCGGGCGACTCCCGCGGCTGCGCCAGATGATGCCATCGACGATGTAGTGGTGGTAGTTCAGCGTTTGGCCGATCAAGAAAGCGAGGGTGACGGCCTGGAGCGCCACCAGCGACGAGACGAAGAAGAAGAATTGGTAGGCCACCGTGGCCACGACGAGGCATACGCCGAAGAACCAGACCGCGTTTTCCGGGCGGCTGAGCTTCGAAACCAGTCGGTGTTCCGGATCGATGCGACCACCGAAGGTTCGATTCTGGAAATACCAAACGAACAAGATGTACTGGGCGTTGTGCCATATGTTGAGTACGAGCCAGCCGAGGTCGATGCTCTCGATCAATAGGTAGCCGGCGGTGAACACGGCGATGTGCGAAACCATGTAGAGGAAGTGGGAGACGGCCAGCGTCCCGGCGCGCGCACGGCGAAGTTGATCGACACACCACCATGCGATCACTGCGCCCGTGGCCAGTCCGAAACCGCGCAGGGCCATCTCGTTTACCGGCACGAACCAGATATCCAAGCCGAGGAAGGATGCCGGCGCTTCGAACGAGCGGTTGAGCACTCCCCAGACCGGGAGCGCGTACAACACTACGGTCGACAGCCGGTCGTCGAAGGTTGGCGAGGGGTCCGACTTTCGGGCGTATGCCCGGGAGATACCGTAACTCTGACGCGTGTAGTGGAACGCCTGCCAGTAGAAGTAGACGGTTGCCAGCAGCCATTGCCCCTGGCTCAGGCCCACCGCCGCCACGACGGCGAAGATCATCGGGGGCAGGCCGACGACGAGGAAGCGATTCTGTCGGAAGGAGGCCTTGTCGAAGGACAGCCGCGTGAACGTGGCTACCACGTGTGGGAAAGCGAGGCCCCACATGTTCAGAAAAAAGATCGGCGCGAACAAGGCCGGGTCGGCGAGGATCGCGACGCTGCTGAGCAAGGCGAGCGCTGCGCTGCCGACCACGAAGAACAGGTCGAAGCGCGCGCCGTAAAGCCACGCTACGCGAGGGGGATGAACCTGGGGCTGGGCGATCGCGGTTCCGGCACTCATACTTGGTAGTAGCATGTGACCGGGAGTCACGCAGCCACGAATTTTCCTAGCCGCTGCGCCCCCCGGACCGCTTCTTAGGCTGATTGCGCCACTTGCGGTAACGCATGCGATCCGGGCGTACGGGCATAGTAGCCCCGACCGGACGTTAGAACCGCAGATGAACGGTGATAAACGCAGATCTTTGGTCGCGTGGCAGGTCTCGAATCCAGGCCGTCTCGAGCCCGGAAGACTCCAACCGCACCGCCAATGAGATTGGCGAGATCTCTTCGACGCCGCCAGGCGTCGAGATCAGCGTTTATCAGCGTACATCTGCGGTTCTAAGCTTTTTGCCCGTCGAGATTAGTATACGCCCCCGAGCTTGGTGTGGTCCCAGCTGGTGATCTTCTTGGGGGTGAACTTCATGACGATCCGCTTGCCGGCCATCTTGCGCATGCCGTCGTCGACA
>JANQHZ010000526.1 GCA_028282445.1 Candidatus Binatia bacterium
CGTCGACCGGATGCCTTCGATTCGCTCGCGGTATGGATCCGTTACTCGTCGAGTTTTTACTCCTCCGCGAGCAGCTGTGCAGTACCGGTTCTCCAGAGAAAACTCCGTGTCTTCTGTGCCTCTGTGGTGAATAGTTCGTTGGTGTCGGAAGGCGATGGCGATTCGGGTTACCGAGGTTTCCGGCGATAGACTGGCAGAGTTCTCGAGCCGGTCGCGCGGTGAGTTGGATCGCGTCGACGTTACCTCGCCTCCCGCGCAATGGGCGCCGCTCAAGCCGGCTCTGCGGGCGTTCGCGCGCGAGTATCGCGAGCGCGGTTCCCGCCCGCCGCGCTTCAGCGGTGTGCCGCTCTGCTTGTTCGGCTCGGAGTGGTCGGGGTTCCGCAGCACGCCGCGCGAGGTTCCCGCCGTCGGACGATGCTCGCAATGCGCGGCGCGCGAGGCTTGCGGGTTTCCCGCGGAGGTGCCGGCCGAGCTGCTCCCGATCAGCAGCGCGTCGACGGGGCGTCGCTGGCGGGACTTTGCGGCGGCGTTCGATGCCGCAACCGGCGACCGGACCGCGGCGGCGGTCGAGCCGATCGTCGCTCAACTGGTCGAGGTCTACGGCGGGGCGGTGAGCCTCGAGCCGTCCGTATTGCTCTCCGATGGAATGCAGCCGGCTTTGCGCTTCGTCGTGTTTCCGCACCGCTCGGGTAAGGGAGAATCCGCCGCCGATCGCTATGCAGCGGTGCTGGAGAGGGCCGAGAAAGTGCTCGACGAGATCGGCAGTTCCGGCGCGCCGGAGTTGTTCGACGCTCTGCGCGGTCTGCACCCGATACCGGTGCCGGTCGGACTCGACGTCCGCAGCGGGAGGTGGAGCCTCAAGATGTATCTGCGTCTGGAGCAGGCCGATGCGGTAGAGCGGCAAACGGTGCTGGATGCGCTCGCCACCGTGGCGCCTGGAATGGAGGCGACGGACGTTGCCGCCCTCGAGATGGTCGGCTTGGTCTTGGGCATCTCCGGTCTGCAGACGGTCAAGGCCTATGTCCTTTCTCGCCCGACGCTCGGCGGCGGACCGATCTTCCCGCCACCGCTTGCCGCCGACCATCCGCTCGTCGAGATGTCGGGGGACGCGGCTCTGGCGACTCTCGATATCTGGTGCTCGGGCGAGCGCCGCGCCAACAAGTGGGACTTCAACCTGCGCGAACACTATCTCGCCGGCTCGGCCGCCGAACGACTGGTGGCGCGACTCGACTCGCGTCGGAGCAGGGACGAGCTGGCGCCGATGTTGGTCGGTCCGAGCTATCGAGCCGATATCGTTGCGATCGGAGTGCGCGCCGAAACCCTGGCATTGTACATGGAGCTGAACTAACCTCCGACCGAGGAGCACGGAGGCGAGCTCGGCTCGCCCCATTTCCCGATGAATCGCCGAGACCATCCGACGCGGACCCTCATTACCGGCGCTTCCGGGTTTATCGGATCGCAGGTCGTGCGAGCCTCGCTCGACCGCGGTGACGAGGTTGTTGCGGTCGTTCGCTCGCGATCGCGGGCGGCCCATCTGATCAACCTCTCGGACCGCCTCGAGTTGGTCGAGGCCGAGCTTGGGGACCGCTCGCGCATGCGCCGGGTCGCCGCCGAGTCCGGTGCGGGATTGGCGGTCCACCTCGCTTGGGCGATCGGGCCGGACTACCTCGATACCGCCGAGAACCTCACTTGCGTCGGAGGCTCGCTGGCAATGCTCGAGGGCTTGGTGGAGGGCGGCTGCAAGCGTGTCGTCATGGTCGGTTCGCACCTCGAGCTGCAGCCCGGGGCAGCGGATCTGGATGACGACGAGCCGGCGACGCCGCAGAGCCTGTACGCAGTTTGTAAGGACTCGGTGCATCGCATTGCGCGCTCGTTCGTCGCCGGAACGGAGACCTCGCTGGCGTGGGCTCGCCTCTTCAACGTCTACGGACCGGGCCAGCCGGATTGGGCGCTGGTTTCGCACATCATACGACACCTGCTCGATGGGCGGCGTTGTGCGATGACGCAGGGCGACCAGGAGCGGGTGTTTCTCCACGTGCGAGACGTCGCGGAGGCGATCGTCGACATTGGGTATTCGCCGGTCGAGGGCAACGTACATGTCGGCTCGCGCGAGCCGGTGACGGTGCGGAGCTTGGCGGCGCGGATCGGCGAGCAGTTGGGTCGACCCGAGCTGCTGGCATTCGGCGAGGCGCCCGCGCCCGAGCGAATCGCGCCGCGGATCGTGCCGTCGTGCGCACGACTGTACGACGACATCGGTTTTCGGCCGCGCTGGAGCCTGGAAGAGGGGCTCGCCGATACGATCGCCTGGTGGCGAGCGCGCCGGCGATCGGCGGTGGCGACGTGAGCGAGCCTCTCGAGTCCGCCGGCGAGGAGCTCGGCGCCGAGCGCTGCCGCGCTTGCCTCGGGCGAAATACGATCGAGGTGCTCGACCTCGGCACGCAGGCGATTGCGAACCGCTACGTCGATGCGTCCAAGCGACACGAGCCCGAGCCCGCATTCCCGTTGATTGCGTACGTGTGCCTCGATTGCGCTCTGATCCAGCTGCCCAATCGCGTGCCGGCGGAGTTCTTTCGGCACTACCTGTACACGCCGGCCGCAGCCGAGGGTTTGCGCCGCCACTTTTCGTCACTGGCCGACCGTCTGTGCGAAGCCGGAGCGGTAGCGGGTGACGGATACCTGGTCGACATCGGCTGTAACGAGGGCGTCCTCCTGCGCGCTTGTGTCGAGCGCGGCATTCGCGTCGTCGGTGTCGATCCCGCGCGCAATCTGATCGAGCGCGTACGAGCGGACGGCATCGAAGTGGTTGGCGAGTATTTCGACGTCGACGTTGCACGCCGGCTCGCGCGCCGGCGTGGGCCCGCATCGGCGGTCACCACGACCAACACCTTCAATCACATTCCGGATTTGCACGACTTCGTTGGCGGGGTGCGGGAGTTGTTACGGGGGGATGGTGTATTCGTCGTGGAAGTCCCGCACAGCGGCGATCTGGTCGAGCACAATGAATTCGACACCATCTACCACGAGCATCTGTCGGAGTTCAGCTTGCGTTCGATCGTCGAGTTGTGTCGCAGCTGCGGTCTCGAGGTCTTCGATGTCGAAGCGCTCAGCGTCCACGGCGGCTCGATGCGGGTGTGGGCGCAGCTTGCGGGCGGTCCGCGCGCGCAGAACGAACGCGTCGCGCACCAGCTGGAAGGGGAGGCCGAGCGCGGGCTGTACGAACGTTCTACCTATGAAGCCTTCCGCAAGCGCGTCGAGTCGCTGCTCGAGCGCCTGCGTGACGAGGTCGCGGACTTGAAGCGGAGTGGCGCAACGGTTGCGGCCTACGGTTCGCCTGCGAAAGGGATGACCCTATTGGCGGCGTGCGGTTTCGGTCCCGACGAAATCGACTGGGTCGCCGATCGCAGCACGTTGAAGCAGGGGCGCTACACCCCCGGAACGGGAATCCCGATCGTCGCTCCGAGGCGGATCTCCGAGGATTCGCCGGACGTCATGCTGATGTTGGCCTGGAACTATCTCGGCGAGATCGTCGAGCAGCAGTCGGACTATCTCCGGCGCGGCGGCCGATTTCTGGTGCCCATCCCGACGGTCCGGTTCATCGATGCGGATACAGGCGGCGCCTGATGGACAGTGGAATCGACATCATTCGAGACGATCTGCGCGAGATCGCCGCGCGCGCGCAGACCGACATCGAGTTCTTCGACGGCAAGCGTGTGCTGGTGACCGGCGGTGCGGGTTTCTTGATGTCCTACCTCGTCGACCTGCTTGCCGCCCGTGCGGCGGCGACGCGCCACCCGCCGGAGGTCGTGGTGGTCGACACGTACACCGCCGCATCGAGTGCGCGCCTGGCGCATCTGACGTCGCACCCGCAAGTCTCGGTGCGCGAGATCGACGCATCGACGATCGAGATCGACGAACCGTTCGACGTCGTCGTGCACGGTGCTTCGATCGCCTCGCCGGTGCTGTATCGACGGATGCCGTTGCGCACTCTAGAGGTAAATGCGCTCGGAACACTGGCTTTGCTGCGTGCATTCGAAAAACGTCGCCTCGATGCCTTCGTGGTACTCAGTACGAGCGAGGTCTACGGCGATCCCGAGCCGGGGGATGTGCCGACGCCCGAGACGTACGCCGGCCGCGTTTCGTTTACCGGTCCGCGCGCCTGCTACGACGAATCGAAGAGGTTCGCCGAGACTCTGGCGACGACGTATTTCCGTTCCTATGGGACTCCCGTTCGAATCGTTCGCCCGTTCAACGTGTACGGACCGGGACTGCGCCCCGACGACGGGCGGGTGGTGCCGGACCTTGCGGAGGCGGCGCGTCGCGGCGACGACTTGGTGCTCCATTCGGACGGCACGCCGAAGCGGAGCTTTTGTTACGTAACCGATTTCATCGTGTCCTTCTTGCGAGTCGTAGTGCGCGGACAGGACGGCGAAGCATACAACGTCGGCGACGATCGCGAGGAGATCTCGATGCTCGAGCTTGCCGAGCGTATCCGGCGGGTGGCTAAGCGTCCGGGGCGGGTCATCGTGCAACCCAGCGCCGATAGCGAGTACCTGGTGGACAATCCGCAGCGGCGTTGCCCGGAGCTGAGCAAGTTGCGCGAGCTCGGAGGAGACATGCCGCGCGTCTCTCTGGAGGAGGGGCTGGCTCGCTATGTTGGGTGGCTTGCGGCCGAGGCGGGGGACGCCCGATGAGGGTTGGGATCGTCGGAGCAGGACGAGTGGGTGTGCTCACCGGCCTGGTTCTTTTCGAGATCGGCCACGAGGTGACGCTATTCGATATCGAGCGGAGTCGCGTGACCGCACTCGCAGAAGGGGCGATGCCCTTTTTCGAGCCGGATGCGGCCGACTTGCTCGACGCCGCTCAGCGCAGCGAGCGATGGGCTGCGACCGGCGTCCCGGACGCTCTCGCAGATTGCGAGGTCGTGCTGATTGCGGTTCCGACGCCTTCGAGCGAGCGGGGTGAGTATACCCTGGGTCCCCTGCGGGCAGCGGTTGCGAGTCTGCGCGAAGTGACGACCAACGCCTCGGTCGCCTGGCGCGCCGTGTTGCTGCGCAGCACGGTCCTCCCCGGGACTACCGAGGCGGTGGTGGCGCGAGGACTCGCCGTGAATGGGGCGACGCCGTGCTCGGTCGGCTACCTGCCCGAGTTTCTCAGGGAGGGGTCCGCCATTGCCGATGCACGCGAACCGGATCGAATCGTCATCGGGGCGGACGATCCCGAAGCGGTTGCGGTAGTACGCGAGCTCTTCGCCTCTGTCGAGACGCAGTGGTTCGAGTGCGGAGTCCGCACCGCCGAGCTCCTCAAGGTCGCCAACAACGCGATGCTGTCGATGTGTGTCTCCTTCTCGAACGAGATCGCGCGGGTTGCGGAGACCGCTGGCGCGACCGATGCCAGCCGGTTGTTCGAAGGCCTCCAGCTCGATCGGCGATTCCAGGGTACGCCACGTGCCGGAATCGCCGACTACTTCGCGCCGGGGCCCGGTTTTGGAGGCAGTTGTCTCGGTAAAGACCTTGCGGCGCTGATCGCGTTTGCGGAGGCGCAGGGCGAAGAAGCCGCGATCCTGAAGGCAGTGGCGCAGATCAACCGGACCCAGCCGTTGCGACTCGTCGATCGAATCGACAGCGCGCTGGACGGACTCGACGGTCGTCACGTGCTCGTGCTCGGCCTGGCGTTCAAGCCCGGGACCGACGACAGCCGCGAGTCGATTGCCCTACCGATCCTGCGAGAGCTCAGCGCGCGCGGCGCGGTCACGCGAGTGCACGATCCCGCGGCGACACGGGCGATCGCTCCTGCCATCCTCGGCGATCTGGGAGTCGACGCGGTCGGGGACGATGAGCTCGAAGCCTCGCTCGATGCGTCGGATGCGGCGATCTTGCTGACGTCGTGGCCTGAGTACTTGAGCTCGCTGCCGCGCCGGCTGGCGACCCGGACCACGCCTTTGCTCTTCGTGGATTCGCGTGGGAGTCTGCGCGACGTGAAGCTGGCGGCCTGCGTATCGTATCTGACTGTCGGCGAGGCGGCGTCGAACGGGGGCTCCGATGTTTGAGAGATCTCCTGGCAGCGCAGCTCTGCGCGAAGAGATCGTCGCGCGAACCCGCGAGCTCTACGCGCTGGAGAATCCGCCGCAGCCTTTCGTTCCCGGCGAAACCTTCATCCCGTACTCGGGGCGGGTTTTCGACGGCAGCGAAGTGGAGCTGTTGGTCCAGAGCGCACTCGACGCTTGGATCACCGCCGGTCCCTATGCCTCGGAGTTCGAAAAGTCGCTTGCCTCATACACCGGTGCTCGGGCGGCGGTGTTCGTCAACTCGGGTTCGTCCGCAAACCTGCTTGCTCTAACGGCTTGCTCGTCCCCGAAGTTGGAGCGGCCTCTGGTCGCTGGCGACGAGGTTGTCACTCCCGCCGCCGGATTCCCGACCACGGTGAGCCCCATCGCCCAGACCGGGTGCGTTCCCGTGTTCGTGGACGTCGAGCTCGGCAATTACAATCCCGAACCACAGCGGATCGAAAACGCGATCGGTCCACGTACGCGAGCGATCATGGTCGCCCATATGCTCGGCAATCCCTTCGATGCGGCCGCCTATCGCGAGATCGCCGATCGCCATGGCCTGTTTCTGATCGAGGATAGTTGCGATGCCCTCGGCGGCACGCTCGGCGGCAAGATGGTCGGGACGTTCGGCGACTTCGGAACGCTCTCGTTCTACCCCGCCCACCAGATGACGACAGGGGAGGGAGGCGCCGTTTTGTGTCAGGACCCGGCCCAAAAGAAGATCGTCGAGTCGTTCCGTGACTGGGGCCGGGACTGCTGGTGCGAGCCAGGCAAGGACAACACCTGTGGCAAACGCTTCGGTTGGCAACTGGGAAGCCTGCCGGAAGGATATGACCACAAGTACATCTACAGCCACATCGGCTACAACTTGAAGGCAACCGACCTGCAAGCAGCGCTCGGCATTGCGCAGTTGCGTCGGGTCCCGGCCTTCGTCGC
>JANQHZ010000527.1 GCA_028282445.1 Candidatus Binatia bacterium
CCGAGTCCGGCCAGGCCGCGGGGTGAACCCACTGCAGGTCGTCGAGCACGTAGTGGTAGTTGTACAGGGCGCCGAAGCCGCCGGCGGACGTACCACCGAAGAGCATCCGGATGCGATCGGCGCGGTAGCCTTCGCTGTCGGCATCCATCACTCGCCACAGGATGTCTCTCAGGTAACGCAGCGCGACCCGCGTGTTGATCGCCCCCCAGCGGTAGACCGTGATACTCGGCCAGACGTTGGTCGCACCGCCGCCAATAAAAAGGTCCTGCGTGCAGTACGGCAGATAGACCTTCGTCCAATTCGCAAACGGACTCACCGAGGGGCTGTTCGACATGATGCCGCCGTGGTCGGGGTTGTTGTCGGTCGCGCTGTACAGACCGGCACTGACGCTGTTGCAATCGTCCTCGAAAACGCAGACACCGCCGCCCTGCATCTGAAGGACCACGTTCTCGACCGGAAAGCCCTCGGGCGCCAAGCGTACCCAGAACGCGTACGGGCTGCCGGTACCGCAGCGCGTCCCCCACTCCGCCTCGTCGAGCACGATCCGTACGTACTCGCCACGCGGGGGTGTTGCGATCGCGGAACGCGGCCCGCAGTCGAGCACGAGCGGCGACGGGTCGGGGTGGACCATCGCCGCCATGCAGCGCGACTGCGCGGCGCTGCGCTCGACGAAGGTGGCGGGTTCGAGCGCGATCAAATCGCGCAGCGAAAGCTCGCCGCAGGCGCTGTCGATCTTCCGCAAGGCCTTCGCCTCGAGGCGGTCGAGTCGCGTCTGCGTACGGGCGGCATCACATCCGCCGTTGCGGCGCTGCCGTTTCACACAGCGGTCCTGCGTACGCGCGGCGCCGGATAGCAGACGGCCGCCGGCGTCGAGCGCACCCTTTATACAGCGGCGAACGTCGCTCGGCGCCGCCGTCCAGGTCGGCGCATGCGGTCCGCCGTACGCGCGAGCAACCAGAGCGTCGCTCTCGGCGACGCAGGAGGCCTGCACTCGATCGATCAGCGACGCCAAGGTCAGCGATGAGAAACCCGCCGATTGAACGTTGGCGTCGGAAGCGCACTTGGCCGTCAACGCCGTCTCGATCTTCTCGAGTTGCCGGACGATCCGAGCGTCGTCGGCGCTGCACGCGCGATTGATCGAGTCGAAACACCGCCGGTGCTCTTTCGCGATTCGCTTCACGCAACCGGCGAGACTCTTCCCTGCGGACGTTTCGCACGCCAATGGCGACGCTGCGCTAGCCGCGGAAGCGGCCAAAAGGACGCCGAGCGCCGCTACCCAGAGGTGAGGTCGGCCAGACAATACCGTTTCCGCAAAATGCGCCATACGCCTCGGATCCCCCATCGACTCGCACGAGTCGTGTGGACCGTACCAGCTCCCCCGGCCCGTACAAAGAAAAAACCGCCGGCCTTCGGCTGCGTGGCGCGCTCGAGCTGTGGCCTACTTGCCGAGGAAGTTCTCGACGTAGCGGGCGATGATATCGGTCTCGATGTTGACGGAAGCTCCCGGCTTCTTGTCGAGGATATTGAGGTGCTCCTGGGAATATTGCACCAGCGAGACCGCAAAGCTGGTCTCGGTCTTGTCGATGATCGTCAGGCTGGCGCCGTCGATCGCCACCGGGCCTTTGACCACCATGTAACGCAGCAGCTCCGCCGGGGTCTCGATGCGAACGATGATCGCATCGCCTTCCGGCGTGAACGAGTGCACCTTGGCGATCCCCTCGACGACACCGCGCACGATATGACCGCTCAGGCGATCGCTCGGCCGCACCGACCGCTCCAGGTTGACGCGCTCGCCGACCGTCAGCTCGCCCAAATTGGACCGGCGATAGGTTTCCGGCATGACGTTGGCGAAAAAGACGTCGCCATCGAGCTGGGCAACCGTGAGATCGACGCCATTGATGGCGATCGAGTCACCGAGTTGCGCATCGCTGCTGACCTTGGGAGCGCGAATCCGCAGCGCGCCGTCGTCGCTGGCGACGACTTCTCCGACTTCTTCGACGATTCCGGTAAACATAAGGGTCCGTGAGTCAGGGGCCCGCAGCCGTCGGCTGGGGCAGTTGCCGATACAGAGAATCTAGCGGATCTGGAGATTTTGGATAGAGGACCACTGCGAGGGCAGAGGCTGAGGCGAGGCGAAGGCTGAGGGCGGTCGGCACGCATTGGATGTCGGGGAGTCGAAGTCGCGCTTCGCGCGATCACGATCCTCAGCCTCGCCCGAGCCTCCGCCTCAGCCCTTTCCCTTGTAGCCATCCCGATTTGATGGCGTAGTGTGGCCGCGTTGGAGCGGCCCTGGCGATGCAGAGTGCGATTCTCGAGTTTCTCAACACACTGAGCGGATGGGTATGGGGTGCGCCGCTCCTGATTCTGCTGGTCGGCGCCGGACTGTATCTGACCGTGCTGCTGCGCGGACTGCAGTTCACATCGCTACCACACGCCCTCTACCTGGCCCTGGTCGTGCGCCGTGAGCCGGAAGACCAACCGGGCGACATCTCGCATTTCCAAGCACTGATGACCGCCCTCGCCGCGACGGTCGGTACCGGCAACATCGCCGGAGTCGCCACCGCCATCGCCGCCGGCGGGCCCGGCGCCATGTTTTGGATGTGGGTCACGGGCCTGGTCGGCATGGCGACCAAATACGCAGAGGCCGTGCTGGCGGTGCGCTTCCGCATCACCAACGCCGACGGCACCATGAGTGGCGGCCCGATGTACTACCTGAGCGACGGTCTCGGCCAGCCTTGGCTGGCGAGCATGTTCGCCGTCTTCGCTTCGATTGCCGCCTTCGGCATCGGCAATATGGTGCAGTCGAATTCGGTTGCCGATGCTGCCCTGCAAACCTTCGGAGTTCCCACCTGGGCCACCGGCCTGGCGCTGGCGACCGGCACCGCGGCAGTAGTTCTCGGCGGTATTCGTTCGATCGGCCGCGCCGCCAGCGCCCTGGTGCCTCTGATGATCGTTCTCTACGTCACCGCGGCGGCCGCTGTGCTCTTCGCCACCGCCGATCGGATCCTGCCGTCGCTCGGGCTCATCTTCTCCCACGCCTTCACCCCGACGGCGGCGACCGGAGGCTTCCTGGGAGCGACCGTGATGCTGAGCATTCGCATGGGCGTCGCCCGTGGCGTGTTCTCCAACGAGTCGGGACTCGGCAGCGCGCCGATCGCCGCCGCCGCCGCACGCACCAAGCACCCGGTCGCGCAAGCGATGGTGTCGATGACCCAGACCTTCATCGACACGCTGGTCGTCTGCACCTTTACCGGACTGGTCATCCTCAACACCGGCGCTTGGCAAAGTGGCGAAACCGGAGCGGCTCTCACCACCTTGGCCTTCCGCACCGGCCTGGACGGCAACCTCGGCGCCGTCATCGTCTCGATCGGGCTCATCTTCTTTGCCTACACGACGCTGCTCGGCTGGAGCTACTACGGCGAGAAGTCGCTCCAGTATCTGCTCGGAGATCGGGTGACGACGCCCTACCGCCGACTCTTCTGCATCTTCGTCGCGCTCGGCGCTGTCGCCGAGCTCGAGCTCGTATGGACCTTCTCCGACGTCATGAACGGGTTGATGGCCTTCCCCAACCTCATCGGATTGATCGGTCTCTCCGGCATCGTCGCCAAGGAAACCCGCGACTACCTCAATCGGACCCGGCGGTGACGGCCGCCGCCGCCCGACGAGAAGCAGCGACGTGAGCGACCGCATCTCGATCGTGGTGCTCGACGGCCACACCCTCAACCCGGGAGACAACCCGTGGGACGAGCTCGCCGCTCTCGGCGAGTTCCGCGTGTACGATCGAACACCTGCCGCGCTGACGATCGAACGCTCTTCCGGCGCGAGGATCTTGCTGACCAACAAGACTCGGCTCGGTGCCGCGACACTCGAGAGACTGGAATCCCTCGCCTTCGTCGCCGTGCTCGCCACCGGCTACGACGTGGTCGACGTCGAGGCCGCCGACCGTCTCGGCATCGCGGTTTCGAACGTACCGGAGTACGGCACCGACTCGGTAGCCCAGCACGTCTTCGCTCTGCTGCTCGAGCTGTGTCACCGAGTCGGAGACCACCACCGCGCCGTGAAACGCGGCGAGTGGCAGCGATCGCCCGACTTCTCGTTCTGGAAGTCACCGCCGATCGAGCTGGCCGGCAAAAGCCTGGGCATCGTCGGCTACGGCAGGATCGGGCAACGCGTCGGCGAGATCGCGCGAGCGTTCGGCATGTCCATCCAGGCGACCGGTCGCAGCCGCCGCCAGCTGGCCGACGTCGAGTGGGTCGATCGAGCCACGCTCTTCGCCAACGCCGACGTCGTATCGCTGCACTGCCCGCTGACTCCGGAAAATCGCGGCTTCGTCGACGCCGCCCTGCTCGCGCGCATGAAACCGAGCGCATTCCTGATCAACACCGCCCGCGGGCCGCTGATCGACGAAGCGGCGCTCGCCAAAGCGCTGACAGCGGGGACGATTGCCGGAGCGGCGGTCGACGTCGTCGCGGTGGAGCCGATGGCCGACGACAACCCACTGCGCGACGCGACGCGGTGCATCGTGACCCCGCATCTCGCCTGGGCGAGCCTCGCCGCTCGGCGGCGACTCATGCGCACGACGGTCGACAACGTCACAGCCTTTCTGTCGGGCTCGCCGATCAACCTGGTCGGCCGCGCCGGCAGTTAGTTTCCGACGTATCGCCGCGCTTTCGCGCCGGGCTGCGGGTGGATATGCTCCTAGCGTGAGTGAAAGTTCCCGCACCAGCCGCCTGCACGCGGTGCGCATGATCCAGCGCGACTTGCACGACGAGAAGCTCTTGCTCGCCACGGTGGCGCGGCTGCACGACGCTAAACACATCACCGACGAGCAAGCGGAGCGACTGCGCGTCGCTCTTGCCGGCGTGACGGCGAGAACCAATTACATCATCCGACATCTCGCCGTGCACCTCGGCATCGGGGCCAGCAAGGTCGTGGTGCCGCTCCCCATCGGCTCGTTGCTGCGCGGCAGTTGGGTCGCGGGGGCGCGCGCCACCGAAGTTCTCCGTCGGCGCCCCGACCACGCCCACGTCCACTCGCTACCGGTCTTCCTGATCTCCTGTATCCCCTTCGCGGGCTACCTCGG
>JANQHZ010000572.1 GCA_028282445.1 Candidatus Binatia bacterium
CGCGGCGCCTACCGCGTTCTTGGTTTTTGTACTCGAAGGGTTTGGCTCCCTTTTTCATCCTGCGCCAGCTCTCCCGGCGTACATCATGACTCTGTGGTAAAGACGTCGCTCGTCAGTACTTCTCGGGTACGTAGAGCTCCGGCTCCAGGGCATCGCGCTCGTAGTCGGAGTCGAAGACCCTCTCGGGCAGCACGATCTCCTCGGCCGGGACTTCCTGGTACGGGACCACCGACAGCAGGTGGTCCATACAATTCAACCGCGCCCGTCGCTTGTCGTTTCCCTTGACGATGTACCAGGGCGCCTCGGGGATGTTCGTGCGCTCGAACATCTCCTCCTTGGCCTTTGTATACGCCTCCCAGCGCACGCGGGACTGCAGGTCCATCGGCGACAGCTTCCACTGCTTGAGCGGGTCGTGGATCCTCATCAGGAACCGCAGCTGCTGCTCTTCGTCGGTGATCGAGAACCAGTACTTCACCAACCGAATGCCGGACCGCACCAGCATCCGTTCGAACTCCGGCACGTCCTCGAAGAACTGCTCCACCTGCTCCGGGCTGGCGAAGCCCATCACCTTCTCGACGCCGGCGCGGTTGTACCAAGAGCGGTCGAACAGCACGATCTCGCCACCCGCGGGAAGGTGCGGCACGAAGCGCTGAAAGTACCATTGCGAGCGCTCGCGATCGCTCGGCGCGGGGAGAGCCACCACACGCGCAACGCGCGGATTCAGGCGCTGCGCAATGCGCTTGATCGCACTCCCCTTGCCGGCGGCATCCCGCCCTTCGAAGATCACGACGATCTTCTCGCCGTGATGCTCCACCCAGTCCTGCAGCTTGATGAGCTCGGCCTGCAGGCGCAACAAGTGGTGAAAGTACTGCCTGCTCTCGATCTTCGAAGGCTGCGCCTCCCGATAGATCCGGCGCAACTCCAACGAGACGGCGGCATCTCCGAGCTCGAGCTCGATTTCTTCGTCGAATGCTTCGTCGAGGCCACGCCCCAGCTGCTCGCTCAGAGCTTCGTCGTCGCCCGTCGGGTTGTCATGGTTCGCCATCCTGCCACCTCTCGCGTCAACAACGACCAGAAACCTAGACGACGCGAGAACGGGTGACAATCCGCCACCGCGGGGGCCTTTCTCAAGGCGCCTCTGGGTTCTCGTCGGGAGCGTCCCAGGGCATCGCGGCAGTGACCCAGTGGGTGATCGGCTGCTCCTGATCGTTGCGGTGCAGGTGTCGCGGCGGCTGTGCGAAGGTCGAGTACGGCCGACAACGAATCACCAGTCGCTCCTCTTCCTCCGCCATCGCCTGCACGACCGGCCGCGCATCTTCCGGCAATGGCTCTCCCGACATACGACCACCGACCGCCATCATCACGTCCACGGTGAGCTCCGGATCGGTGTCGACCCGAGCATCGCAGTAGACCTGGAGGTACGCGAACGGCCACCGCTCATCGAGGATGCACAAGCTCACTTTGCCGTTTCGCGCTACCGCCTTCGCCTTGGCGCGGCCCGCCATGGTCGAGACGAGCAGCTCATCCGTATCGGTGGGAATGTAATACACGACCGACATCGACGGGCCGTCCGCGCGACGCGGGTATCCGAACATGCACGTTCGGTGCGTGCGTACGAACTCACGCCTCTCGGCCGGAAGCATGTCGCGGTCCGTCGGGGCGGCAAAAGGTTCTGGGGCTAGGGGTAACAGCTGCATCGTTCTCCTCCTCGATCATGGGTTGTCAAAGCGCCCGTACTCGTGCGTTTCACTGGGCGACCGAACCGGATCATGGAGCCAATCCGCTATACAATCAAATCGAAATTTTCTATATTCCTATGCATATGACACATATCGACGAACGGCGACTGGAGCATTTCATGGCCGCGGTGGAAACCGGGAGCATCCTTGGTGCCGCCCAGCGCGTGCACCTCACTCAACCCGCGCTCAGTCGGAGCATTCGCGACCTCGAGGACTCGAT
>JANQHZ010000595.1 GCA_028282445.1 Candidatus Binatia bacterium
GTCGATCAGGATCAGCGTGTTGGTCGCGACGTACGCCGCCAGCAGCCCGTTGGAGGAAACCAACGGCTGGATGATCGGCAGCATGTTGTTGACGTCGACGTTCTCGAGCGGGAGCAGCTTGGTGACAAACTCGTCGCTGCCACCGACCTTGCCGCTCGGCAGAACGGTGTCCAGCGTCGTGCTCTTCGCATCCTGTGCAGGAAGCACCTTGTAGATCGACCCGCTCGGAACAGTCGCGAAACCCTTCACCTGCAAGACCGATTGGAAGACCGCGTATGCTTCTTCTTCGGTAATCTTCTGTGGGGAGATGATCGTCACCTTCCCCTTGACGCGTTCGTCGAGGATGAAGTTCTTACCGGTGATCTCCGAGATGAACTTGACGAGAGCGCTGAGCTCGATGTCCTGGAAGTTCATCGTGATCAGACGACCGTTCTCTTCCCCTCCCTCGGCGGCCGGCTCCTCCGCGGCGGCAGCAGCCTCGCCGGTTGCGGCAGCCGTGCCGGGGTCGGCTTCTTCCTGCGCCGCGACGGGAGCGACCGCTCCCAAGCACAGCACGGCAAAAAGCCCAATCGTCCATTGCCCGATCGTCAACCGCCCGAACTTGGGCAACCGATAACGCATCCACTCCATAGAGCCCCGCAAAGGTTCGTTCACCGAACCGTATAATTGAGCGTCCGATCCTTACGGTTACGCGTCACCGACACTGTGAGGTCGGTGGAATCGCGCAGCTCCTCGAGGAGAGCGAGCGCCCGTGTCGGATCGTTCATCGCCTGCCCGTTGATATTCCTGATGATGTCGCCGTTCTTCAAACCGATCTTGTCGAAGATGCTGCCACGACGAATCGCGAACAGACGAAAGCCGGTCGACTCCCCCCCCTCGAAATGCGGGACCGCCCGGATCTGCGTGAAAAGCTGGCTCATGTTCTCCAGCGCGTTGTCGACCTCTGCCCGGTCGACCACATACTCCGTATCGCTGACAACCTCGACACCCTTGACCGAGGACTTCCCCTTGGGCTTGGACGAGGTTCGCGACGAGCCGAAACGCGACGGCGCCGTGCGGGGTCCACCGGTCAGACCGTCCTCGATCTCGAGGATCTCGTCCTTGCCGGCCACCGCCAGGATGACACGATCCCACTCGACCGACTTGACCACCGCACCACCGGGAACCTCGGCTCCTACCTTATAAACGCCTTGTTCCCGCTTCTTCTCTTCCTCGATGATGGCGTACGAGTTCTCAGAGCCGCGCAACGCGACGCCCCATAGCTTGAGGCGCAGATCGGTGATCTTCACCGGCGCCGCTACGACTTCTTCCTGCTCCACCGGCTTCGCCGAATTGAAGATGTCCCGCTTGTGAATGAGGTCGTAGTACGACTTCGCCCGCACGGACTGCTTCGGGATTGGTGGCGGCGGCGCTGAGATCTCGACCGACGGCGCCTCGCTCAGTCGGGCCGACAGAACCGTCCCGACGATGGCGGAGGCCGAATAGGCAGCCAGTGCGAGGAGAATCAGGTTCACCACCACCAGGTATCGCGGCGAGAAAGACATATGCCCAAAATCCGGCATGTTTTAGGATAGAACCGTGTCCCAATTCAAGGCGACCGTGGAATTGGGACCTTGACGGGCCCCGGGGTCGGCGTTACCAATTGACGTGGCCGAGAGAGAAAGCTTCAGATTGGCCGAGGAAAATGCCTATGACTGTTCAGTTTCTAGAAGATAGCGCCCCCAAAACTCCGTCGCACGGCGAAATATTGCAGTTCACGGAAAAAGCCGTCGAAATGCTCCAACACGCCGCCGGCAAAGAATCCAAAGAGGGTAGCGGACTGCGTGTCGCCGTACTCGACGGCGGCTGCTCGGGCATGCGTTATCACCTCGCATTCGAGCAAGGGCCGAAGACGGACGACCAGACCCTCGACATCGGCGGCGTCCCGGTCTTCATCGATTCAGAGAGCCAGCAGTATCTGCAAGGCATCACCATCGACTACGTGACGGGCCTGCACGGAGCCGGCTTCAAGTTCGTCAATCCCAACGCCTCGCGCACCTGCGGCTGCGGCGAATCCTTCGCCACATAGCCGGATAAGCCCAAGGGATTCCGAGCCGACGCCGACACCCAGACAGGCTCAATGTCTCCGTGGGACTGCTCTTCCTCCGGCGCTTCCTCAGCAAAATAAGAAAGCAGCCGGTAAAATCCAGGGGATTACCGGCGGACGCCGACATCAGAGGAGGCTCAATGTCTCCTCACGACCGCTCTTCCTCCGGCGCTTCCTCAGCAACAAGGAAGCAGCCGGTAAAATCCAAGGGATTTCAGACCGACGCCGACATCCAGGGAGGCGCATTGTCTCCCCAAAACCCGCTCCCCTGCCGCCACAACGCCCTCAACGTCGCAGCTCCGGCCTCCAGACCGGCGGCAGGCCGTTGATCATCGCCGCGACTAGGCCGATCGACATCACCATCTCGTACAAAACGATCATCGTCGCCGGGCCTTCCATCGCGTAGAGGACGAGATAGATTCCGAGCGCGGCGCGAAACGAGAAGACGGCCAGACCGACATAGACGGCGCCCAGTCGGTTCGGAGGATCGCCGGCCCCCCACCAAAACAGGGCCGCCAATCCCATGTGGACCGCGCCCAGCAGCACCGCCCCCGGTATCGACAACATGTCGACCAACTCGGCAGCGCCGTCGACCGGGCGCAACGCCAGGACGACGATCCAGGCGATCGATACGAACGCGGCCAGTTTCAGATGGAACTTCACGAGCGTTCTCCGGGCGCTACCGTCGGTGCTTGCCGAATCAGAGTCAAGCGTCCGAGCCGTGGCGAGAGCCGGATCGTACTCAGCCGCTGGTGGCGCGACGCACAGCATCCGCCACCACGTCTGGCCGGTCGGTAGGAACCATGTGACTCGCGTCCGGCACCATCGTCAGCACGGCTTGTCGACA
>JANQHZ010000600.1 GCA_028282445.1 Candidatus Binatia bacterium
GCGCCTACCGCGTTCTTGGGTTTTGTACTCGAAGGGTTTGGCTCCCTTTTTCATCCTGCGCCAGCTCTCACGGCGTACATCATGACTCTGTGGTGAATAGTCTTTGAACGGCGGAGCGAAGATGTCGAAGACCTTGTCGGTAGGGATCGAAGCGAATTGCACCGCGCCGCTCGGGCTCGAGCGCGCGAGTATGCGGATGTATCAGTGGATGGGGGTGGACTCGCTTTTCCTCCCCGATCATTACGTCGGGTTCGTTCCGCGTTCGTTGTGGGGTCCCGAATTGACGCCGGCGGCGAAGGTGGTGCCCTCCACCGACGCGTTCTTCGATCCTTTCGTGATGATGGGGATGATGGCGGCGCGTTATCGCAGGGTGCGGATCGGCACCGGCGTGACCGAGCCGTTCCGTCGCCACCCGTTCACGCTGGCCCAGGCATTCGTCACCCTCGACCATATGACCAAGGGCCGAGCCATCCTCGGTATCGGCAACGGCGAGCGAGAGAATACCGAACCGTTCGGAATGCCGTTCGTGAAGCGCGTCGGTCGACTGGAAGAGGCGCTCGAGATCATCCGCGCATTGTGGGAGAGCGGTGGCGAGCCGATCGATTTCGACGGCAAGATCTGGAAGCTCGACAAGGCGATCTTCGCGACGCCCCTCTACAACGACAAGGCTCCCGCCATCTGGGTGGCGTCCCACGCGCCGCGCATGCTGGGGCTGACCGGGCGCTACGCCGACGGGTGGTATCCGACCCGCAAGTTCTCCCCTGAAGAATACGCGGCCGGGCTCGATGCGATCCGCAAGGCGGCGACCGAAGCCGGTCGCGACATCGCCCACTTCGAGCCGGCGCTGCAGATCCAGGTCATGCTCGGGCGCGACCGCGAGAGTGTGTTGGAGCAGGCACTGAAGGTGCCCGCGACCGGCGCGATGTCGCTCCTGTTGCCGGGGCCGCTGTGGAGCAAGCACGGCCTGCAACATCCGCTCGGGGAAAACTACGAGGGCTTCCCGGAGTTCGTACCGGAAGAGGTGCCGCCGGAGATCCTCGAGCTTGCGGGCAGGACGGCAACCCCGGAGTTGCTCGGCGACGGGGTGTTCGCCGGCAGCGTCGATCAGGTCGTGGCGGAGGTCGAGCCGCTGGTCGAAGCGGGCCTGCGCCACGTGGTGATCTGGAATATCGGCCCGCTGGCGACCGGCGCCGGTCCGCGCGAGATCATGCAACTGGGCAGCTTGATCCGCCGCCTACGCAAACTGCGCGTTCGTTAGATTCAATTTCACCACAGAGGCACAGAGCCATCGGCAGTGCAGGGTCCGGCGGCCCAAGGGCCGCCCTACGTGTTCACCACAGAGGCCCAGAGCCACCGGCACAGCAGAGTCCGGCGGCCCGAGGGCCGCCCTACGTGCTTCGTCCGATACCGGCACCGGGAGGAATCGCTCTCGAACGGATCGGCCATGCCGCGGCGCGAGCAATTCGTTACCGTCGGACCGTCTCCGCAATCTCCGTGTCTCTGTGCCTCTGTGGTGAAATCATTCTGACGGCATCCGGCCGGGGTCGGCTTGGTAGAGCATGATCTCCGGGTCGAGGTTGGTCGCCAACGTATCGTCGTATTCTTCGATGCCTTTGATGTAGCGGCCGAAGAACGCCGCGGAGTAGCCGTTGACAATGTCCCACACGCGCAGGTCGTCGACGAAGTCGAACTCCGACCCGTCCGCGAAGCGAGTTGCGTCGCCGCAGCCGTCGCCGTCCCACGGTCCGGGGAGGGCGGTCTGACACGCGAAGGTGAAGGAGTAGTGACCGCCGTCGATCACCTCGCTGAGGTAGCGCGGCGGTGGTACCTGCCGGTAGGTGTCGCGAATGTTCTCGTTGGCGGCGAGGCCGATGGTCTTGTCTTCGGTCCCGAGCATCAGGAACGTGGGAACGTCGTAGCTGTCGGACACGTCGAGTCCGAGCGCCATCGGCAGGGCAGCGACGATGCGATCGTCCATGTCCGCGACGGCGAGAGTGGTGTAGGCGCCGAAGGAGTGGCCGGTGATGCCGACGCCGTAGGCGTTGTCGATCCACCCCGCGAAACGACTGTCCGGGTCTTCCGTGAAGTCCTGAAAGGTGTCGAGCAGGAAGACGATGTCGAGCGGTCGCGCGACCACCAGGTCGCCCTGGTTGCCGGAGCCGTCGAAGAAGGTGTTGCCCTGGTGGTCGGGCGCGATGACGACGTAACCGTGGCTGGCCAGGTGGTCGCATTGAAAGCTGTTCTGGAAGCGAATCCCGCCGCTACCGTGCGAGAAAGCAATCAATGGAAAGGGCGCATCCGGCGAGATTTCGGCGTCGCGCACCGCGAATAGCGGGATGGTGGCGTTGGCGGCGAGATCCTCCAGGCCCTCGGGCAGGAAGCTCTCGGCCGACGCGGGCTCCTGTCCGCGTGCCGAATCGGCTGCGGGGTACCAGATCTCGGTCAGCAGCGTGCGCTCCTGGACGGGGTCGAACAGCTCGATCCGAGTGACGCCCACGGCATAGGGGCCGAAGGCCAGCGGATCCGGCGTGCCGCCGCCGTCGTCATCGTCACCACAGCCGTTGAGCGCGATGATGAGGGCGAGAAGTACGACGATTCCCTTAGTCGATCGAATTCTGAGCATCGGCGGATGCTCGCACGATTGAATCACTACGCCAAGCCCGACGAGGCTACTCACCACAGAGGCGCAGAGACACGGAGACTGTGGAGACGGTCCGATACTGTCGACTTGCTCGCGCTACGGTCGGCGGATTCGTACGCGAGGAATTCCTGCCCGATCCCGCATCCGCCGACGTCTCCGTGTCTCTGCGCCTCTGTGGTGAGAGATTAGAAGTCGAGACTCACGTCGCCGCCGTAGGTGCGGCGGTCCTGGTAGTAACGCGAGATGAAGCCGAGGATGGCCAGGGACTCGGCGCGGTCGAAGTAGCGTTCGTCGCTGAGGTTCTTGCCCCACAGCGCGAGCTCGGCGCGGTCGTCCCAGAAGCGGTAGCCGAGCCGGAAGTTGAACAAGTTGAATCCGCGCTGGATCGCGTCGCCGACCTCGGGGCCGAGCACGTGCATGCGGCCCTGGTAGGACCAATCGAAGCGTGGCGTGACGCTGCCGAGCAGGACCTCCCACGGGGCATCGTCGATTCCGATCTCGTAAGCGATGGCGAGATTGGTGGTGAGGTCCGGAGTCAGGTTGAAGCCCTCGCCGCTGCGGTCGAGCCAGGCGCCGCGGTCCGGGTCCGCAGTGGCGTCGCTGAGCGCGCAGTCATCGCCGTTATCGAAGTTGCAGTTCTTGCCGAAGTCGTCGTACTCGGTGTTGAGCAGGCCGAGCGACCCGCTGACGGTGAGCTCGTCGACGGGGTTGGCGAGGAATTCGAGCTCGAACCCCATCACGGTTGCCTCAGCAGCGTTCTGGGTGAACTGCTGCACCGCGAATCCGGGTTCGCCGGGGTTGCCTTGCGCTCGTACCGCGACCACTTGGATGTCGTCATACTTGGAGTAGAATCCCGCAAGGTTGAGGCTGAGTCGCTTGTCGAAGGCGATCGTTTTGATTCCGAGCTCGAAGTTGTCGAGGGTCTCTGGTTTGAATCCGGGGAGTCCTTCGTTTCCTGGGTCCTGGTTGAGTTGGACGTTGATGAGGGCGTTGAAGCCGCCGCCGCGGAATCCCTGTGCCCACGTGAAGTAGAACAGGCCGTGGTCGAGCTGTAGCGCGTCGAGAAGATCGTCGGTCGCTTTGAGCCCGAGGCTCACGGTTGGGGTGACGTCGTCGAAGACCTCGTCGCCCGACAGCGGGCCCTGCGTGTCTCCCGTATCGAGATCGGTGACCTCGTAGCTGGCGCCCTTCTTGTCTTGCGTGTAGCGAATCCCCAGCGTGAGCGAGAGCCAGTCGAGTGGGTCGATCACGGCGTGCGAGTAGACGGCCCAACTCCAGTTGCGAATTCGGGTCGTGCTGCGGGTGTCGACGTCGAACAGTCCCTCCAAGGAGGTGATGCGGGTCGGGGCGGTGCCGCGTTCCCAGAAGCCGAACACTCCGGTGACCAGACTGAGGCGGTCGTCCCACGCGGACAGGGTGGTCTGCAGCTCCTCGCTGATCTGACGTTGCGCCCAGTCGGGGTTCTCGTCGTCGCCCGCGTAGTTGATCGAGAGCACCGGGATCTCCGTGAAGTCCGAGTCCGATCGATGTCCGGGTTTCTGTTCTCGCCAGGAGGTGATGTTCTTGACCGTCAGTGAAATCGGCCCGTCGAGCGCGTCCCAGGTGACGGTCCCCCAGCTGCCCCAACTCGAGGTGTCGGCGAGACCGGCGACGTTGCCTTGAAAGCGGAAGGGCGTCGACGCCTCACATGCCTCCATGAATCCCGGCATGCCGGACGCCGCCACTCCCATTGGGTCGACGATGCGGCATTGGCCGCCGCGCCCGTGGGCGTGGTCGCGTGACCAGGTTCCGCTCAGGTCGACGGTGATGTCGTCGGTGAGCAGCAGGCGCAGCGATCCCAGGAAGGTCATCGAGTTGCGATCGGACATGTCGATGTTGAGCAGGTCGTTGCGAGCTTGGCCGCTGTTCTGGTTGGTCGAGAACGCGAAACGCGAGTACAGCCTGTCCTCGATCAAGGGGAGATTGAACGAGAGGCGCGTTCGCACCGTGTCGAAGCGACCGGCGCTCACCAGCATTCGGGCGCTGAGCTCGGGTTGTGGTTTGATCGTGTTGATGCTGATCGCGCCGCCCACCGAGTTCTTGCCGAACAACGTGCCCTGCGGTCCGCGCAGGACCTCGATTTGACCGATGTCGACCACGTCGATCAGCTGGCCGATCATGCGCGGTAGGAAGACGCCGTCGATGTACACCGCGACTCCCGGGTCGAAAACGATCTCGCCGGAGGTAGTGCCGACGCCACGCAGGCGGATAAAGCCTTCCTGGTTCTCGCGCCCGACCGAGAACTGGAGGTTGGGGACGAGGTTCTGTATCTCGTCGACTCGGTAGACTCCGGCGTCGCGCAGCGTGCTGTCGCTGAGCGCGGTGACCGAGATCGGCGTATCGACCAGCAGCTCCTCGCGCCTGCGCGCGCGCACGACGATCTCTTCGATGCCGCCGTCCGGTTCTTCCTGTGCGGCCGCCGGTTCGACCAGCAGCGCCACCGCGATCGCGCCTGAAACCCCCCACGCCCAGATTGACCCACCTCGCATTGCGTCCCCCAACAAGCTCGGCGCAAGCTATCGCATCGAGTCGCGGAGTGTCGAGCTCCGAGCCGCCGCCGCCCGAGTCCTTCGATTGCTGAATGACCCCCCTTTGAAAAAGGGGGGTTCGGGGGGTGAAATCAATCCCTCCCGATAAATCCCCCTCAATCCCCCTTTTTCAAAGGGGGAGGTCAAAAGTCCGCCTTGCCCCGACGGCGGCCCGAGGGCCGCCCGACAGCGTTCAAAAGAACAACCGAACCGTCGCGCCGAAGGTACGGGGCGGGCCGTTGATGATCGCGTAGCCGCTGGTGACAGGCACGTCGAATCCGACCACGCCGTATCCCTCGTTGATCGCGTTCTGCATCCAGAACGCTACGTCCCAGCTCTCATCGTCGGGCACAACTCCGATGCGCCAGTTGAGCAGATGCTGGGCACCATCAGTCAGGTTGGGGTCGAGGTCTTGGTTCAGGAAGATGAAGTCGCGGTAGCTGTACTCGAGCCGGAGGCGTCCGATCAGTGGGTAGTCGAAGATCCCGAAATCGCTGATCGGGTGCGTAAACTGGCTAAACAAGCTGGCGGTCCAACGCGGCGCGTTGTCTAGACGGCGGCCGCTCAAGTCCTGCGTGCAGGGCGAGACGTTGGTTCCGTTCTCCACCCGGTCGGCGAAAGTCTGTTCGGCCGTACACGGCGATTCGTCGAAGTCGTCGTATTCCGCGTGCAGGAACCCGAGTGCTCCGCCAATGACGGTAGTTTCGTGAGGGACGGCGAAGATATCGGTTTCGAAACCGGCGCTGGTCAAGCTACCGGCGTTGGTGACCGTCAGCGAGGTGCCGTCAAAGCCCTGAGCCTGGAACT
>JANQHZ010001162.1 GCA_028282445.1 Candidatus Binatia bacterium
TTTGTGGGGATCGCAATCCGGTGGCTGGTGGGGTGGAACGTAGAGCTGCTGACCGCAGTGATCGCCGGAGCGGTAATCGTGGTGATCTGGGACGCAGGCTTTCAAACGGGACCGTTGTTGACGGCACTGGGCAACATTGCGCCAGAGTTCGTCGCCGGAACGGTCATCGGCCTGGCGATGATGCACTTCACACGCTCGGCCGGAACGCAGCGCTGAGCGCGGCCGGCGCCGCTTGTCGCAGCTCGACGATCAGCGGCGCATCTCGTCTCGGTAGACCGGCTCCTCGGCCCGTTCGCGCGGCGTTATGTTCACGGGCTCGCCGCGATACGCCAGCGCGCCGGCATCGAGCGGCATGATGACCCACAAGACCAGGTAGACGACGATCCCCCAGCCGCCGAAGAGAGTCAGGATCACCAGCGCCAGCCTCAGCGCCGTAACCGAAACTCCGAAGTGCTTGCCGAGTCCGGCGCAGACTCCCGCGAGCATGCGGCCGTCGCGGCTGCGGCGCCATTCGGTGGCGAACACACCCGCCTCCAACATGCTACCGCAGTAGCGGCATTTGACCGCGGCGTCTTGGATCTCTTCAGCGCAGTAGGGACATTGCTTCATCGGGCTACCTCCCAGGTTCGAGCGAAGGCCATGCGATCGCGCGAGCGTCCGATCACGACCGGAATCAGCGCGTAGGTTGCGCCGACGACTCCCAAGCCGATCACCGCATAGGTCGAAACGACATAGGTGGCGACCGCGGTCGGGACGACGCCGCACAGCGCTTCGTACACCAGACCGATGGTGTAGGCGCCGGCCACCAACCACAGCGGCAGCGTCGTCATCGCCGCCACCATGATGCCCGACATCTGGCGGCGCCATACCCGGCGCGCCCGCTCTTCGAGCACCGGCGCTGCGCTGTTGAGCACGGCACCGGCCCAGCGCTCGGCGCCGCAATCGACCGGCCAATCGAGCGACTGCGCGACCGATCCCGCCAACTCCTCGGAGCAGCCGGCATCGCGCAGCATGGCGCGCAGGCCGTCCCCGGCGTTCTCACCGCTCGGATTCTCAGCCATTTTGCTCCTCGACAATCTTCGACAACTTGCGCAGCGCCTTGTGCATTCGACTCTTCACGGTTCCGGTCGGCAAATCGAGAATCTCCGCGACGTCTCGTTCACGCAAATCTTGGTAGTAGCGCAGAATGACGACTTCGCGCTGTTCGTCGGATAGCTCGTCCAGCAACCGCTCGGCATCGATCGAAGCGTCGACGCGTTTGGTGTCCGCGGCCACCGGACGGTCTTCCGGCTCGGCCGGCTCGGGCGGTGGTCGCCGCCGCCAGTCGCGACACAAGTTGACCGCGATCTGGAACAGCCAGGTCGAGAACTTGCGGGTCGGATCGAAGCTCTCGGCGTGGCGTACCACCCGCAACCAGGTCTCCTGGTAAAGATCCTCGACATCGCGTCCGCCGGTGTGGCGATAGACAAAGCTGGAGAGAGAGCGTTCGTAGCGGCGCAGAAGCTCCGCGAGGGCCTGCTCGTCTCCGGCTGCGACACGCGTCGCCAGCTCTTCATCCGTCGCCATTCACCCGGCATCGTATCATCCCAACGATTGGATTCCCCGCTCAGCCGTGCGTCGTCCTCGGCGGGCCGCTGCGCGCCCGGTGGTGGCCGCTCATCCGGCTGGCCGCCGCCAGACCGCTCCGCATCAGCTTCTCGAGCGTCGAATCGCCGCCCGGCTCTCTCGGGATCACCAGCCACAGCGCCGGATAGAGCAGCAATCCAAGATGCATCGGCAGAATCGCCAGGATCGCGAACCCGGCTCGGACCGCCCCGACCGGCACGGCAAAGGCCGAAGCCAGGGCGGCGCAAACCCCACCCAGTCGGCTATCCGCATGGCTGCGGTGCCAGCGCGCCGGATCGATCGAGATCAATCGGCTACGACAGTAGCGGCAACGAGTCGCCTCGGAGCGAATCTCCTCGGCGCAATAAGGACATCGTTTCATGACTTCCGACATTCTGACCTCCCGTTTGTTGGGTAGTACGCACCGTGGCGGGAAAAGGTTCACCCAGGGCCAGGACTCGACGGCAATTGACTGAGAAACTCACCACAGAGACACAGAGGCACAGAGAATGAGTGGCTCGGCTCCCCGACTGAGAACCCCATAGCTGGTGGACCTCCCTCTCGATGTTCCGACCGATTGTGGGTCGACACCGTCTCTGTGCCTCTGTGTCTCTGTGGTGAAATCGACCTTGTCGGGGAGCGACTCGCGCCGGTGCTTGTCCATTCCATGGACAACCCGTAGGAGTTCGGCGCAGGAAGCCCCATGTGGCGCACGAAGCCCCTTTGACACGCATCGCCGCCTCCGGTAGACCACAAAAACACGCGGGCGTAGCTCAGTTGGCTAGAGCGTATGCTTGCCAAGCATAAGGTCGCCGGTTCGACCCCGGTCGCCCGCTTTCAAGGAAGCCCTGGCATTGCCAGGGCTTCCTCTATTTCGACCCCATCGCGACTTATGGGGCATCGCCCGTCGGTCGATTTTGCGGCGATCCACGACGACGCCCTCGCCCCCACGTAGGCGCCTGACCTCGTCCCCGCCCCCTTGTTCTTCTCGGGCAGCGGGCTCGGACTCGAAGCTTACTGGCCGTAGCCCGGTTCACCGCCCGGATCGAAGGGGAGGTTCTCCATCTCGCCGATGACCTCTCGCGGGTCGAACGGAAGATCCTTGAAGTCGACGGGCGGATTGATCAGCGCTTTCGTCTCCGGCCTGGCATTGACGATGTCCGTATACGCGGGGCCGGTCGCGGCCGGGATATGGGGGTACTTCCTGATCCACAGCTCGTGTCGCGCGCGCATGCGCCGAAACGGTTCCTTCATGTTGAGCATATTGGTGAGGAGTGGATTGACTTCCCGATGATCGTTGTAGAGATCATACGCCGTCGTTAATCCGCTCTGCGCCTGCAACGCATCCTTCTGGATCCAGTGAACTTTGTAGTGCTCCTTCACGGTGGCGCCCAGCGTAGGCCCGGCATAGATGTGGACGTAGTCGCGGCGCCCGTGCGTATCGCCGTTGAGCAATAGGGCCGTCTGGTCGAGGCCGTCGATGACGCGATCCTTCGGGACGTACTCGAGCGCGCCGCCCAACCTCGCGAAGGTCGTGTAGAGGTCGACGACGTGAATGATGTCGTTGACGATCTGCCCAGGTTCGATCACTCCCGGCCACCACGCTTGCGCGGAGACCCGAACCCCGCCTTCGAGAAAATCGCCCTTGCCGCCGCGGAACGGACCTTCGCCCAGCCCCGCGCCCGGCGGCGGATTGTGAGTCATCGGGCCATTGTCGGACATCGCGACCACGAGCGTGTTCTCCGCGATCCCGAGGTCCTTGAGGGTCTTCATCAACATACCCGCGGTCGGGTCGAGATTCAGCGTATACGCGTCGCCCACCAAGCCGCGTTGTAAGCTCGCCTTCTGGGGCGCAGGGACGAAGGGCGTGAACAACGGCCACCACTCGACGAAGAACGGCTTTTTCGCCTGCGCGTTCTTCGAAATGAACGCAAGGGCTCGTTTGGCCGCCTCCTTGTCGAATTCGATGTAGCAATCCAGCGACGTACCGCACCACTCGCGTGTTTCGCCCCCCTTGGTGCCTTCGATGTAGAAGACGTAGCCCTTGTTCTGGAACGAAGGATCCAGGCGATAAGGATTCTCGGGGAGAATCTCGCGGTGCAAGTCCAGGACCGCGTTCGCCGCCTCTCCTTTCAGATGCCAGAGGCTGACGACCTGGTTGTAGATTGCGGTGAACGACTCGTCGAAACCCTGGTTGTGCGGCCACGACTCGGCAACGTCTCCCAAGTGGGTCTTACCGTAGAATCCCGTGGCGTAGCCGGCTTCCGACATCACCTCGGCAATCGTGACCACCTCTTTTGGGATGCCGTGGTACTCGATGGGAAAACCAACCTTGGACATGCCGTGGCGAACAGGATGTTGCCCTGACCAAGAGGCTGCTCTGGTGGGAGTACACGACGGCTCTGAATACATCCGCGTGAACAGAATGCCTTCGGCCGCCATCTGGTTCAGGTTCGGCGTACTGTAACCGCGCATCGGCTGCATCGCGGGAATCCCAACAGCACCGAAGGGCTGGTCGTCCCACATGAAGTGGATGATGTTGGGCGGCTGGCCGTACTTCTCCCGGAGCTCGGCCAGCTTGGCATCGAGTTGTCCATCCTCGACAGCCCAGACTTTGCCGTTCTGGGCTTCCAGAATGTAGTACTCGGCGTCGTGAACGATATCTCGCCCGAAGGCCGTTCCAGCAACCATGGCCAGCATGGCCGCGACGACTGTGATCCGGTTTGTGGTCACTTTCCTACCTCCGTTGGCGTTTCGGGAAAGATATGCTTGCGATCGTGAGCTCGTTGATGGACAGATGAGTTGCGGTAGATGATTGTCGATGGCCAACCGCGAATAGACGGGCACGGGCCGACACCCATCCGGATTCATCAGCAGCACCACGCGCCTGTTCTCTGGACGATAGAAAAACGACGGAGGGCGGGCAACACTCGCTCCGCCACACACTCGCTTCGTCACCCGCGACCGAGAACCGTCCATCGTTCGTCTAGTCGCCACACGCTGCCGTGCCCCGGCCGGATTGGGAGACGAGCCGAGCGCGGCGAGCGCCCAGAGTTCCAATACTGGCGCCGCGGGCCTCTGCCCGCCCACTCGCGTGCAAAGCTGATCCACGGGATGGAGAGCCAGTCGCACGCGGAGGCTGAGCAACTCGCGGCGGGATCGATCGCTCCAAGGTAGCCGAGGGCTTCGAAGAAGTCGCCGAAGGCGGGGTCGATCGCTCCGTCGGTACAATCGACTGCCGCCGGCGCCGGACCGCCGAAAGACGGTCGCAGATCCGGAATGGCGCGGCAGTCGCTCAGGGAATCGGTAGCGCACAGCGGACCGGGACTGACCGGTGGACAGACGCCGCCGTTGGCCAGACACTGCGTGAGGATCAGCGCATCGGTGACGTTGACACTCGAGTCGTTGTTGAGGTCGCCGCAAACCTGAGCCGGACTCGGGTCGAGGACCGCCATTACGATCAGAAGAGCGAATACGAGACGGACCATGCTGACCTCTCCACAGCGATGATCCCCCAATACCAATCAGAATCCTCACGTTCCTAATGAAATTCTCGTGAACGCTCAGCCGCGCACCTCTTCGCCCGGAGATGCATAGAGCGCCTTAAACCGCCGAGTGCGACATAGCGCCCGGCCCCGTCGCCGTTCCCCCGCCAAACGACCGACCTCCGATTGTTCGATGATCGTACCCTCACCCCCGGGTCACCCGCACCGATCCCGCGTACATCCACAGTTGCATTGATCGTTCGGGCCCGGCTTGACGTGGCCGGCTTCGGCGGCGAGAACTTCGCCGAAACCAGTTGGAGGACATGTATGTCACTGAGTGAGCTCGAGCTTGGATTGGAGCTGGGACCGGCGACGGTTCGATGGGATGGGATTCAGTTGGCGAATTACGCCCTGGCGATGCACGCT
>JANQHZ010000655.1 GCA_028282445.1 Candidatus Binatia bacterium
CGCGGATAGGCATTGATCCAGACTTCGAGCGCGTCGCCCACTTCCGGGCGGGAGCGATTGTCACGCAAACCCGCCTTCGCCCAGTCGGCCCAAAGCTCCCAGGGCGGCAGGAAGAAGTATCCCGCCTGCAGGTCCCCGACCGCGACGTAGCATTTCCGAACGACCGCGATGGCGGTCAAGCCGCAGACCAAAGCCGAGAGCTGCTCGCGGCGAGCGCCCGCCTCGAGCTCGTCCCAAAGCCGGTCGTCTTGCCACTCCAGGCGCGAGCGCAACTGCGCGAGCTTGCCCGCATCGCGGCATCGCTCGAGCATCCAGGAAAGCTTGGCGGCGCGTCCCATCGACGGCCGACGGTCGTGCTCGGCTTCGTCGACCATTACGCTCAAGAAGACCAGCGGCGAAGCCTCGACGATCGATGTGTCGGGAACGACGTGCGGAAAGCGGAGCAGCTCGCGCGAGGTCTTGACGTTGGCAATGAGTTGCTCGATGCAATCCCCCGACACTTGGCGAAGCTCGCGGTTGCCCTTCCCCGCTGCCGCCGATGTCGGTTTACAGCGTTTCTGAAAGGCGCCCACCGAAAACAGACGCTCGACCCCTCGCACCGTGTCGAGCGGAAACCCAGGTCGGACGACCGGACCTCCAACAGCCAGGACATCGCAGCGGCGCGGTAGCACCCGCTCTTGCGGGATTTCGGAAGCGTCGCTGGTGACCCGAGCCACCAGAAACCTGACGTCCCTGGTCCGGCATAGTCCAGTCGACTTCCGCGGTCGACCGGAGCCCACATCCACTCCCGCAACAACTGTCACGACATTCGCGCCCCCCGCAGTCGGTTCGATCATTACCGACTGCTCGCATCCGTTCAAGAACGACATCGCGTCGCCGGATTCGACGATCAGCGAGTCAGCCGCTGGTAGAGCGCGGACGTGAAGCGTCGGGCCCCCTGCTCGTTGTAGTGGCCGTAGTCGATGAAGATCGACTCATCGAGCCCGGCCAGCATCGCCATATCGAGTGACAATAGCTCGGCACGGCGGCGAATCTTGTCGGCCGTTACTTGCTTGATCTCATCGTAGAGCGCGGACTTCTCCGGGTCTATCCGGACGGTATGAAGGTACATGATCTGGATCGGAAGCTGGACGAACACGATTCGCGCCCGCGAGCGCGCCAGCTGCTCCAGGAGCACGTCCAGGTTTCGCAACTCGAAGTGGGAAAGTTGGGGGTCGAAGAAATGACGCCGCGCCGTCTGGGGGCCGGAGAAAGGTCGATTCTTTGAAAGCCCCCTGGATGCAGGCTTATCGCGTCGTCGCCCCCATACATCGCGACGCGAGAGCGGCTCCGGTGGAGGAACGGGTCGCGGCCGATAGGGGTTGAACAACACAGTGCCCCAGGCTTCGAGAGGCCGGCGCAAGTAGCTCGGCCAAAGCACATCGGCCAGATAGCGGGCGCGGATCCACGGATCGTCGATACTCCGTCGGTCGGCCAGAGTCGCCCACGGCCGCAAGTGCTCGGCGACTCCGCCACGCTGTCCGACCATCATATCGAGTCGGCCCGCGTTGAAGCCCCACAAGGGAAGCTCCACCAACACCAAACGGACCGACGCCGGCAAGCCGCCAGAACGCTGGATCAGGAAGTTCGGTTCCCAAAGTGTCCCATTCCGGACCGCCAGGTTGGCAACCTGATCGCGTTGCAAACCGGAATGTTTGGCCCATACCGCTGAAACGAACGCGCTGTTCATACGAGACGAACCGAACGCAACGACCTGCAGCCCCTCACCGGGATCCTTCGCCGCCTTCAATCGCTCGACCCGCAACAGCTCCGCCGCATTCAGCAGATCCCGGCGCTCCGACCACTCCGGGCCGTAGATCGCGAGGCCGATCCGCGCAAGCACGAGGCAGACGAACACGATCGCGATCTCGGGAGCGATCTTCGTGCGCGGGAGTCTCATCTCAGAACTGAAAATAGATGAACGGTCGGACGTCGGAAGGTCCGATAAGCGCCATCGCCAAGATCATCGCTGCGTACAGAATGCCGCGCCCCCAGTACGGCCAGTGTGAGCGGAAGGGATGCTGCTCCTCGTAGCGCCAGCAAGGCAAGTCGATCAAGAGCGTCGCTGGCAAGTAGACGATGCCGGCCAGCGCGACCCCAGGGGCGATCCCCCCCGTCGCGGCGGCGATGCCGGCGAGGTACGCCATTGCCTGGTCGAAGCCGTCGGCTCGGAAGAATACCCAGGCCACGCACACGAGGTTAAACGTCGCAAAGACGCCGAAGAAGTCCCACCACGCCTTCACCTGCGGCATCGGCCGACCTCGGCTGTAAGCGCGGTGCAGCGCCAGGAAGAGCCCGTGCAAACCTCCCCAAATCACGAAGTTCCAAGACGCCCCGTGCCACAATCCACCCATCAGCATGGTCGCCATCAAGTTGCGATAGGTGTTCAAGGAGCCATGGCGGTTTCCGCCGAGAGGGATGTAGAGGTAATCGCGCAACCAGGTGGACAGCGAGATGTGCCAGCGGCGCCAGAACTCGGTCACGTTGCGAGAAAAGTACGGCTGGCGAAAGTTCGTAGTGAGCTCGATCCCGAGTAACTTGGCGACGCCGCGGGCGATGTCGGTGTAGCCGCAGAAGTCGCCGTAGATCTGAATGGCGAACAGGTAGACGGCGACGATCAAGTGCAGCGAGCCGTGCGCGCCCGGCGCGGCGAAGGCCTTGTCGACGTAGGGCGCGACACCGTCCGCAACGAAAATCTTCTTGACAATCCGAGGAGGATCAGCTGACAGCCGATCCGAATCGCAGCCGACGAGACACTGCGCTCGCCGGTGATTTGAGGAAGCAGAGTCCGGCTTCTCTCGATCGGTCCGGCAACCAGTTGCGGAAAGAAGCTGACATAGGCGGCAAACGCCACGAAATCCCGCACCGGCTCCGTATCCCGGCGCCAAACGTCGATCGTGTAGGACATCGTCTGGAAGGTGTAGAAGCTGATTCCCACCGGTAGGATGATGTGCAGCACCGGCAGCGACGCCGTCACCCCAAACGTTTGGAGCAGTCGCGCGAACGATTCGACGAAGAACTCGAAGTACTTGAAGGATCCAAGGATACCCAGGTTGGTGGCGAGGCTGAGAAGAAGCCACCGCCTCCGCTCCCGGTCGGCCGCGCTGCGCTCGATCAGTCGAGCGCACGAATAGTCGACGACCGTAGAGATCGCGAGCAGCGATAGAAATCGCCAGTCCCACCAACCGTAGAAGAAGTAGCTCGCAACCACGAGCAGTCGATTCTGCCAGCGGTGCGACACCGCGTGGTAGAGCGACAGCACTACCGCCAAGAAGACGAAGTACTCGTAAGAATTGAAAACCACACGGCCCCCGACCCGTGCCAATCAATAATCGAAGCGTAGCCCGCCGATTCAGAAACGACTGCCGTCCCATAGTCAAGCTCGCCGACGCCGAGGTCCGTCACGGTATGCCGTGGAACACCCCTGACTGTGGAGAAAACGCAGCCACGCCGGTATGCTGCAGCGTCGTGACCACCGACTACTCCTCTACCTTTCGCGAGGTTCTAGCCGCGCTCGAGCCCCTGCGCGACCGCAATCAGGACGCCGCGGCCGCGCTCGACCTGCTCGAGCGCGACCTGCTACCGCGCTCCGCCGGCGGCGACACCTATCTCGTCGTCGGCATCGTCGGCCCCAACAACGCCGGCAAATCGGCACTGTTCAACGCACTGACCGGGCGCAATCTGTCGCCCTCGATGCCGACGGGAGGGGCGACCCGGCGTTTGGTCGGCGCGCTCCACCCCGATCTCCTGAAGAAGCTGCAATCCGAGCCAACACTCACACGATTTCGGGTCCGCGAGCTCACGAACGTTCCGGCGCGCCAAGCGACCGAACCGACCGAAGACCCAACCGAAGTCCTGGTCGCCACCGATCCCGCGTTGCCGAAGCACGTGATGCTGATCGACACTCCGGACTTCGACAGCATCCTCGACGACAACCGACTCGCGAGCGAGTCGCTACTGGCCGTGGCCGACCTCGTCATCGGCGTCGTAACCCGTCACTCCTATCAAAATCGCGCCGTCGTCGAGTTCCTCGAAAGCTGGTTCGCCCACGGGAGACCTTGGATCCTGGTGTACAACGAGGCTACGGATCGCGACACTGCCGGCGCCCATGCGGGCAAGCTCGCGAGCGACGTCGGCACGCCACCGCTGGCACGCTTCTGGGCGCCGCACGATCTACAAGTGCAAATCGGCAATCGACCGCTGATGCCGCTCGACCTCGACGGCGACGAGCGGACCCTGCAAGACGTGCTCTTCGATCTCGACGAGATCACCGAGGTCAAGGCGCGTGCCTTCGAAGCCGCTCAGGCGCGCCTGCGCGATGCACTCGGCGCGCTCGCCGAATCCCTCCACGACCAGTCGAACGAAGCTCGCGCGATTCTCGACGTTGCTGCCGAGTCGGCCGGCCACACCGGGGTTCGCGTCGCATCCTCGGCAATGCCGAGCGGCCCCTTCGCCGAGGCGTTTCGCAACGTACTCGATCGCCGCACCAACTTCTTGAGCCGCGGGTGGCGCCAAACTCTGCGCCAACTGCGTTTGGGCATCGAGAGTGTTCCGCGGGCGTTACTCGGGCGCGGTGAACGAAACGAACAAGAGGACCTGCGGCTGGAGAAGATCGAAGGCGAGGCGTTGCGTACCGCATGGCCGGCCTTCTGGGAGGACCTGGTCCGCGACCTCGGGCCCGAAGCTCGCCACGCAGCACGCGCACGCGCCGCCGCGGAGGTCGCCGTCGTGCTCGACCGCGACCTCGCCGGTGAGGGCCGTGCCGAGGCGGCGCGGGCGAGCGCCGCCGACGCAATCCAAAGCAAGCCACCGGCGAAGATCGACAGCTTCCGCCAAGAGTGCGAGACCCTCGTCGAAAACGCCCTCGACGACCGCGGATTCGATATCGACATTCAAGCTGCCGCCGACGTCGCCACACTCGTCCCGATCGCGCTCGCCGCCGCTGTGATTGTCAACACCGCCGGTCTCGGCTCGGACGTCGCCGCAGCCGGCGGCGGCGCCGTCAGTACCTTTCTGGTCGAGAAGTATTATCACCTACTAGGAAGAGACGTACTGGTGGAAGCGCAGCGACGCTGGACCGAGATGCGCGGAGCCGAGCTCAGCGCTATCCTGGTGGCGTCGAGCCTACCGCAAGCCGCGCCGTACCTTCGCGACGCCGCCGCTGGCAACGCCGAACTAGCGGAACGCCTGCGGCAGCTCGGCAGGAAGTTGTCGCCCAGCTGATCGGGCCGCCAGGAAACTATGGGAACGAGATGACCGCCCACAACCACCCGGGAAGTCAGGCAGCACCGTCCGGCATACGCACCCATCTGCGCATGCTGCGGCGAGAGTTGCAGCGCGACGTCGAGCAAGTGCGGGATCTGCGCGCCGTCGAAGATCGAGCCGAACAGCTCGATCGCCTGCTCTCCGACCTCGATCGCCAGCTAGAGCGCGCCGAACGTGCCGCCGTCATTACCTTGGTCGGCGCCACCGGCGCCGGCAAGTCGACTCTGCTCAACGCCCTCGCCGGTAGCGCCATCGCCACCGAAGGAGTGGATCGACCGACCACACGATTCCCCGTGGTGTACGCCCCGCGCGACGCCGACGTCAGTGAGCTCAGCGGCAGCGAGATCGAGCGCCCGGCCGGCCACGACAGTGAGGGCAGTGTGACGGTCGTCCGCTACGAAGCCGACAGCGGCCCATGGACCGCCCAGATCCTGGTCGACGCCCCCGACATGAACAGCATCGACCAACAGCACCGCGCGACCGTCACCGCTCTCGCAGAACGCAGCGACGTCCTGGTGGTGGTCCTGCATCGCCAGTCGATCCTCGAAGAATCCGCGGTGTCGTTCTTGGACGAGTTCGCCGGCCGCAGGCAGCTGATCTTCGTCCTCAACCGTATGGACGAGGTCACTCCGGAATCGCGCCAGGGCCTGCTCGCGCAGGTCAAAGAGCTCGCCGCCGACCGTTGGAAGGCACCCGACGCGCCGATCTTGGCGATCAGCGCGCGCGATGCGCAAAACCAACCGAACGCCGAGGGGTGGGCGGAATTCTGCGCCGCGCTACGAAACATGGTGCGCGAGAGCGCGATCGGCGGGGTTCGCCGGCTCAACGCCATCGGCACCGCCGCCAAGGTCGCCGAAGTATTCCAGGCCATCTCGGCCGAGATCGAGAGTGATCTCGAAGCCTTGCCTGCTGAAACGACCGCCGGCCTGGAATCTCTGGTCGAGCGATGCGCCGAGGAAGTCGCAACTCGCCTCGAGCTGCG
>JANQHZ010000662.1 GCA_028282445.1 Candidatus Binatia bacterium
AACCTGCTCGAGCTCGGGCAGGCGATCGAGGGGCTCGTGCCCGATCTTCGCGAGCGTCTCTCGCGCGGCGCGAGAGCCTCAGCCGACGACCTCCTGCTCTACGAGGGCGCCGTCCGTCACCTGCTCTTCCAGCGCCATCTCGGCGAGTGGTGGCGCTTGATCGAGCTCGCCGAGAGCGGCGAGGACACCACCGGAAGGGTCGCAGGCTACCGCGCCTTCGCCGCGGACGTCCGTCACTACCTGCACGACATACCGCTCGAGCTTCCGGTCGATACCGACCCGGCGCATCTCTTCGCCTGGGGGTATCAGATCCGCCGCGCCTTCCACCAAACCTACCGACGGATCTTCGGCGGCTCTCAGCCGGCCGCGGCGCTTCGTGCCGCCGTATGGCAATCGATCTTCACCCACAACCCACGCCGCTACCGGCGCGCGCTGTACGATAAGATGGCGGACGCGACGACCCTGATCACCGGCGAGTCGGGTACGGGAAAGGAGCTGGTGGCGCGGGCAATCGCGCTGTCGCGATACATCCCCTTCGATGCCAGGCGCGAGTGCTTCCGAGACGATTTCGCGCGGTCGTTCTTCGCGGTCAACTTGATGGCGCTTTCGCCGACGCTCATCGAATCGGAGCTGTTCGGACATCGGCGCGGCTCCTTTACCGGCGCACTCGAAACCCGCAGCGGATGGCTGGAAACGGCTGGACCCGGCGGTTGCGTATTCCTCGACGAGATCGGCGAGCTCGACGGCAGCATCCAGGTCAAGCTGCTGCGCGTGCTGCAAAGCCGCACTTTCGAGAGAATCGGCGAGACGGAGGCGCGGGTGTTCTCCGGGAAGATCATCGCCGCGACCAACCGCGACCTTGGCGCCGAGATCCGCGGCGAGCGCTTTCGAAGCGATCTCTACTACCGGCTTTGTTCCGACACGATCGCCACCCCAACGTTGCGCGAACAGCTCGCCGACAAACCCGAAGACCTGCTGAATCTCCTCACCATCTTGGCGCGCCGCGCCATCGGCGACGACGAAGCGCACGGCCTTGCCGTCGAGTGCGCGGCGTGGATCGAACGCAATCTGCCGACCGATTACGCCTGGCCCGGCAACGTTCGCGAGTTGGAGCAATGCCTGCGCAACCTGATGATCCGCGGCGACTACCACCCGACCGGCCGCCGCGCCGCGGCGGCGAGCCTGGCCGAAGAGATCGAGGGGTGCAGACTCACCGCCGAGGAGCTGCTGCAACGGTACGTCGCGCACGCCTACCAGGTCACGGGGAGCTACCAGGAAACCGCCCGCCGGCTGCAGCTCGACCGCCGGACGGTGAAGGCGAAAGTAATCGCCGCGAAAGCGTAGATCGAGAGCGAACCGCGGCCTGCAGCGCCCGCAAGATTCGCGTTGACTAAGTGCGGGCGCGGAAATACCCTCGAATCAATCCTTCCTTCTTTGCTCTAGCCCCGACGTTCGCGTCGGGGGCGCAGCCCACCACCGAAAGCCTCGGCAACCGCCGGGGCTTTCGCGCATTCCGGGTGGGCCGGTCGCGAGTCGGCGAAGGCGAACCGCCGTCGACTACTCCGCCGCCGGCAGCGCCCGCAGATACTCGACGATCGCGGCGGCGTCGGCCTCGCTGATCTGCCCGCGGAAATGGGGCATCGACGGTTTCTGCTTGCGCAGCATATGCCAGATTGACTCGCGAAAACGCACCGGATCGGCTTTCGCCAGGTAGTCCTTGTCGAAGGTGATCGCCGGCGCCCCGACACCCGGGTCGAAGTTTCCGATACCGACGCCGTCGTCGCCGTGGCAGTGGCCGCAAAACTTGGAGTAGGTCTCGAAGCCCGGGCTCAGCAGGCGGACAAAGGCGACGACGCTTTCGGCATCCTGGGTGTGCATACGCGGCACCAGCGCCGGCATTCCCTTGCGACCGTGCCGCACCGCTACGACCAGAGACTCGTCATCGACCGACGTCTGAAACGCTTTCGAGGACAGATCGCGCGGCGGCTTGACGCCCGGCGGAAGCTCCCCTTCGGGCCGACCGAAAGGCCCGTGACAGGCGCCGCAGCGCTCGGCGTAGATCGCCCAGCCGTTTTCGACCGCAACCCAGTCGACCGTGGGCAGCTTGCGGATGTGCTTTTCGATCTCGCCCACTTCTTTCGACTGACGCCGCAAGGCAGGCACATCGAGCGCAAGTGTCAGGGGTTGGCCATCGAGAATTCGTTTGACGAGGTCGCTGGTCGAATATTTGCCGAGGAAGCCCTCCCGCAAATCGCGCGGCTCGGCCAGGAAGAGCGTCGCGTTCGGGCCGTCGCCCCGCGCCTGGTCGCCGTGACAGGGGGCACAGTTCCTCAAGTACAACCCCTTACCGCCGACCTCCGCCGCCGCATCCGGTTCGGCAACGGCCGGCGGCGCGAACGCGAGCCCCAGACACGCCAGCCCGTAAACGATTCTCGAAACAAAACGCGACATCCATCACCTCCCTGGGACGAGCAGCCGTACATTTCAAGATCCGGGCCACCCAAACCCCACCGACATTCCCGCCTCGACCGTAGCGATACTTCCGATATTCCAGAATCACTCTACTAGCGATCTGCCATCGGTTGCCAGGACCGGCGCATTCGCGGTCGGCGAGGTCCATCGAGACCGACGACGGTTGACCGTACCGGCCGGGGCGTACGATGGTTGCCGCCGGTATGCCCTTCGATCACCTGTTGTCTCCGCTCGAAATCGGCCGTTTGCGGCTCCGCAATCGCATCGCCATGTCGGCGATGGGAGTTGCGATCATCGACGACGACGGCATCTTTCGCGAGCGTGCCATTCGCTACTACGAGGAGCGCGCTCGCGGCGGCGTCGGCTTGATCGTCACCGAGCCGTGCGCGATCGCCTACCCGCGCGGCGCCCAATCCGCCCGGCAGCCGGGGTTGTCGGACGATGTCTTCCTGCCCGGACTGCGCGAGCTGACCGAACGCGTCCACCGGCACGGCGCCGCGATCGCCGCTCAATTGGTACACCACGGAAAAGTCGCGCGCCTCGACACCCGCCACGGCCGCCCGGTCCTGATGCCCTCCGAGCCGAGCTTTCGCGGCGCGATGGACATGGCGCAGGACCTCAGCCGCGAAGAGATCGAGCTCCTGATGGCGGTGACCAGGGGCAAGGCCGAAGTTCGCGTCGCCACGTCGGAGGATCTCGTCGATCTCGTCGCCGCTTTCGCCGACGCCGCCGAGCGTTGCGTGTCCGCCGGCTTCGACGCGGTCGAGATCCACGCAGCGCACGGCTACATCCTCTCGGAATTTCTCTCGCCGGCTTGGAACCTGCGCGACGACGAGTACGGAGGGAGCGACGAGAATCGAACCCGCCTGCTCTGCGACGTCGTTCGAGCGGTAAAGAAACGAGTCGGCACCGACTTCCCGGTCTGGTGCCGACTCGACGCCATCGAGTACCGCACCCCCAACGGAATCACCCCGGAGGCGGCGCAGCGCCATGCCGAGCTGGCGGTCGCCGCCGGCGCCGACGCCATCCATGTGTCGGCCTACGCCGATGCGACTTCCGGCGCCGCCTTCACCGAGGCTCCGCTGGTCCATTCCGAGTCCGGTTACGTCGACTTTGCGGCGGCCATCAAGCGACGGGTCGACGTTCCGATCATTGCCGTCGGCCGCATCGAACCCGCCCAAGGCGATGCTCTCATCCGCGACGGCAAGGCCGACGTCGTCGCGATGGCCCGCAAGATGCTCGCTGACCCCGCGATCGCGGCCAAGCTCGCGCAAGATCGCCAGGCCGACATACGGCCGTGCATCTACTGCTACCGCTGCGTCGCTCAACCGTTCTTCGACCGAACCGTCGTATGCGGCGTCAACCCTGCGATGGGACACGAATCGGCCTACGCCGAGGTCGAGACAGAGGCAGCCGCCATCCCGCGCCGAATCCTCGTGGTCGGCGGCGGCCCGGCCGGACTCGAAGCGGCGCGGATCGCAGCGAGACGCGGCCATCAAGTCGTGCTGCTCGAAAAACGCGACCGTCTCGGCGGCAGTCTGCGCCTGGCGGCGGAGCTCTACGGGCCCAACCGGCGACTGCTCGAGTGGTTGGTCGGCCAGGTCGAGGCCGCCGCGGTCGAAGTCGAGTTGTGCAGCGAGGCAACGGTCGAGTCGATTCGCGCCCACGCCGCCGAAACCGTTCTCGTTGCCGTCGGTGCCGCGCCCCGAGCGCTCGCGATTCCAGGCGGCGTGCTCAAGCACGTCATCTCCGCCGAAGACGTCATCGCACTCTTCGCCGACGACGGCTCGGGCCCGTCAGGCGCAATAGGGCGGCGGGTTGCGGTGCTTGGCGACGAACCGATCGCGCTCCACCTCGCCGAATATCTCAGCCGACACGATCGGGAGGTAACCCTGGTGGCGGCCGGAAGAACCGTGGCGAAGTCGATGGCGCACCCGCTGCGCTGGCGGCTGTTGCACGACATTCGACAACGAGGCGTCGAGGTGGTGCTCAGCGCCGAAGCGCAACGGATCTCCTCAACCGAGGTCGAGCTGGAGACGCGCGATTCTCGCGGCGTGTTCCACCGACACCGCATCGACGCCGACACGGTGGTCGTTGCACAACCGCGACAAGCGGATCACGAGCTGACGCAAGCGCTCAAACTCGGGCACTTTCGCGCCCGTGCGATCGGTGACGCCGATACCACGGGCACGATCGAGACCGCGCTTCGCTCCGGCTTCGAAGCCGCGGTCGAGTTGTAGATCGGCCCCCTCATCTCGGCCGCGCCCCCGGCCGGGCTCGAAGAAAAGGAAACCAATCAATGTTGGAACTGCACACCTGGACGACCCCCAACGGCTACAAAATCTCCATCATGCTCGAGGAGCTCGGCAT
>JANQHZ010000711.1 GCA_028282445.1 Candidatus Binatia bacterium
CCGTTGCCGTCGATGCGGTCGTGTCGCCAGACGCCGTCGGGAATCAGCTTGTCGAGCGCGTCGAGCAGATCGGTGCAGATGTTCGGGTCGGCATTTTCGTTTACTACGACCGCCGCGGTTGCATGTGGTACGTAGACCGAGCAGATGGCATCCTCGGTGTCGCTGCGAGAGGCGATCTCGGCGACGCCCGCGGTGATGTCGACGGTCTCGAACTTGCGTTGGGTGCGGATCTGAAACTCGCGTTGCATCGGCACTCGTAGGCTTGGGGCAATGGCCACTGGCGACAGTGGCTGCTGCGTGGGTGAACGGGCGACTCAGCCGACCTGGCCTCCGTCGACCCGCAGGATCTTTCCGGTGATGTAGCTCGCTTCTGCGCTGGCGAGAAAGATCGCCGCGCCGGCGATGTCTTCGGGCAGTCCGGCGCGCTGGAGCGGGATGCCCTTGATGAGAGATTCGCCCATGAAGTCCAGCATGCGGTCGCCCATATCGGTCTTGACCAGTCCAGGGGCTATGCAGTTGACCCGCACCCCGGCTGGGGCGCACTCCTTGGCCAGGCAACGGGTCAGAGCGTTCACTCCCGACTTGGCGACGTAATAGGGGGCTCCGTACGGCGCGCAGAGGTCGGCGCCGACCGACGAGATGAGCAGCAGTGATCCCTGGCCGCGATCCATCATGTGTTTGACGATCGCTTTACAGGTATGGAAGGCGCCGTTGAGGTCGACGTCGATGACTCGGCGCCAGTGGTCGATGTCGAGGTCCCAAACCGACTGAGGTCGCGAGGCGACGCCGGAATTGGCCACGGCGATGTCGATGTGACCGAGTTGCTCGAGTGCCTGCGCCGTCATTGCCTGGACGGCCTCCCAATCGGCGACGTCGGCCTGCAACGCGACGGCCTTGCGGCCCATCTTCTCGATCGCATCCACCGTCTCCGCCGCGGCAGCGGCGTCCTTGCGGTAGTTGATCGCGACGTCGGCCCCTTCCGACGCGAACCCGAGCGCGATGCCGCGCCCGATGCCACGGGAGCCTCCGGTGACGAGGGCAGTCTTGCCGAGCAGTCGATCCATCGACGGCAACGTACGAGATCGGAAACTCCTCCTCAACCTTCGTTCGCAGCCGTGCGCGCTGTGCTGGCCGCCTCGCGCATGGCTGTCCAAACTGCTGCTGCAGCTACGAGCGAATAGGTCGCAAAGGGCGTTGGCGGTCGCCCAGCGACTCGAGCGCACTGCGGATGGCGCGTTCAGTTGCCGGCGCCGGGTCGAGATCGAGAGCCTCGAGAAAATGCTGGTAGGCGGCTGTCGGTTGGTCGAGGTGGTTCAATTGCACCAACCCGGCTCCCAAATGCGCGTCGGCTGCTTCCCGGCTCAATGGGTGGTCGCGTAGGTGCCGGCGGAACACCACCAACGCTCCACGCGGGTGACCGTTGGCCAACAACCAGTTGCCCAAAGCGATCGACGAAGCCGGCTCGAGCACGCCGCGCGCTTCCTCCATCGGGAGGTTGAAGTACGCCCGCGCCGCGTCCGCGAATCGTCCATCGGCAACGTACGACTCGATCGTCGTAGCGGGCAGCTTCCCGGCCGCGCCGGAGTACTCCGGCGGTCCATCGGCCAGCGTACGTCGGTCCAGTACCCGTGCGATCACCAGCCCCGCCACGAAACCTCCGATGTGCGCACCATGAGCGACGCCGCCCACGCCACGCGCGAGAACGAACGGCAGTATGTTCTCGACCACGATGTAGAGCCCCAACAAGGTGCGAGCGGAAACCGTGACCCTTACCAAGAACGGAAAGAGGAGCAACAGGTGAACGCGGTTACGAGGGAACCAGACGAAGTAGAATCCCAAGACGCCCGAGATCGCTCCCGACGCGCCTACCAGCGGCAGGCCGGAGGTTGGGAAGAACATGGCGTGCGACAGCGTCGCCGCCGCCCCGGTTGCGAGGTAGTAGCCCAGGAAGCGGGCCGGTCCTACGCGGTGTTCGACG
>JANQHZ010000719.1 GCA_028282445.1 Candidatus Binatia bacterium
GTCGCGAGCTTCGCCGAGTCAAAAGGCAGCGTCGAGGGCTCGGTCGCTTACTCTCCGCAGCTACGAATAAGTGGCAAGATATCGCAGAGGTTCGCGAGCGGCGGTTCGCATTTGATGCGAACCTGTCGGATATGGGCGACAACATCTACCTCGACGGATACTGGCAAACAGAGAGGTACTTTCGTAACATTCGCCCTTTGCTGCTCGAGGAGCTGACCCTGCGGCGAGAATTCGGCGGAGAGAGCGCCAGGTTCGCACGACAGATCGAAGCAACGGAGAACGCAGTCTCGTTGCATGTTCGTCGGGGCGACTACGTTAGCGCCCCCGAAGCGCGATCGCTTCACGATGTGTGCACGCTGGACTACTACCGCCGGTGTATGGATGCAGTTTGTCGAAAGATCCCTCGTCCGCATTTCTTCGTCTTCTCTGACGATATCCCTTGGGCGAGGGCAAATCTGTTGACTGGTTGTCCGACGACGTTCGTCGAGCACGAAGGAGAGCGCCGCGACTACGAAGAATTGATCGCAATGAGCCGGTGTGCGCACCATATCATCGCCAACAGTAGCTTTAGCTGGTGGGCCGCCTGGCTGAATGAGAAGCGCGACAAGACCGTTTTCGCTCCGTCCCAGTGGTTCCGGCCGGGGACAGTTGATGCGCCAGACATTTGCCCGACCGACTGGGAACGGATTTCAACCGAACCAAACCAAAGCGTGACCTGAGGTGAGGATCCGGGACGAGCACCGCCCCCACAGCCAGCACCGTTTGCCGTCGTTGCGAGGCTCCGCCTGAGAGACTGGGCGATTGCGCAACCCGCACAAATCGAGCGGCTTCCAAGACGCTTCGATGATCACCGAGAGCGCGTCGGCAGGTTTGCTTGCCGGGTCGCGAGGATGCGGTTAATTTCGCGGCACTGATGCCCGATAATCGTCGTCACCTCGAATCGCCAACCCGTACCTCCGCAAACCAAAACGAATCCGCCGAGAGACAACGAGCGCCTTTGGTGTCGGTCATCGTGCCGGCCCACGATGCACAAGAGTTCTTGGGGCAATCGCTTGCAGCACTAGAAGCTTCAAAGCTGCGCGACTTCGAGTGCATCGTCGTCGACGACGGCTCGGCCTGCCGCTGTCAGGTCCCCGATGATTCGCGATTTTCCACCCTGCGTCTGGACAGGCGCGGCGGTCCCGCACGGGCCCGAAACCACGGCGCTGCTCGGGCGAGCGCCGAGATCCTCGTCTTCCTGGACGCCGACGTACGAGCCCACCCAGACACCCTGGAGCGAATGCACGCCCATCTCACAAGACACCCCGAGGTCGATGCTGTCATTGGCTCCTACGACGATTGCCCGACTGCTCCGAGCTTCGTGTCGCAGTTCAAGAACCTCTTTCACCACTACGTGCACCAGCACAGCGCCCGAGCGGCCAGAACCTTCTGGTCGGGCTGTGGCGCGATTCGCCGCAGTACCTTTGCCGATACCGGAGGTTTCGACGCCCGGTTCGAGCGCCCCTGTATCGAGGACATCGAGCTGGGGTACCGCCTCACCGACAACGGCCACCACATCGACCTCGAACCCGCGATCCAGGTCCAGCACCTCAAGCGTTGGACACTGATGAGCATGATCCGGAGCGATCTGTTCGATCGCGCAATCCCCTGGCTGAGACTGATGATTCGGCGCGGAAGCATGCCCAACGATCTCAACGCGGCCACGCATCACCGCGCAAGCGTCGCCCTGGTCTGGCTAACGCTCGGCGCGCTGGCGTCGATACCATGGACCGCGAAGGCCGGTTTGGTCACGGCCTTCTTGGCCATCGCTGGGCTGCTGACGGTCAATGTCGATCTCTACCGTTTCTTCCTGCACAAACGCGGGGCATGGTTCGCACTGCGCGCGGCGCCGATGCACTGGCTGTACTATGGCTACTGCGGCGTCGCCGTGGTCGCGGCGGTCGCCCTTCCGCTTGCCGAAAGCCAACCCGCGCTCGGATCTAGCGCGCCCGCCGGTGGAGCCGCGGCCGATCCGAGGCCTCGCGAACGGTCATGAAACCGGTCGCAATCATCGGCGGCGGACCAGCCGGCATCACCGCGGCATACGACCTCGGCAAACGCGGAATCCAATCCCACGTCTTTGAATCAGGCGACCAAGTCGGCGGGCTGTCGCGCACGATCCAGCACAACGGATACCGCTTCGACATCGGGGGACATCGATTCTTCTCCAAGTCCGAGCGAGTGCGAGCACTCTGGGACGAGATCCTGGGAGAGGACTTTCTCCTCCGTCCGCGCCTGTCCCGCATCCGCTACAACGACCTCTATTTCGACT
>JANQHZ010000818.1 GCA_028282445.1 Candidatus Binatia bacterium
TCGTTTGGACGAGCGGCGCTACCGAGTCGGACAACCTGGCGATCCAGGGTGTGGTCGAGTTCTACGCCGAGCGCGGCGACCACGTGATTACCGCCACCACCGAGCACAAAGCCGTGCTCGATTGCTGCAAGGCGCTCGAACGAGCAGGGCGGGCGCGGGTCACCTACCTGCGCGTCGACGGCAACGGTCTGGTCGATCCCGACGACGTGCGGGCGGCGATTACCGACCGTACGATCCTGATCTCGATCATGCACGCCAACAACGAGATCGGTACGGTTCAGCCGATCGCTGAAATTGGCGCGATTGCGCGCGATCGCGAGGTGCTGTTTCACACCGACGCCGCCCAGAGCGGTACGGTCTTGCCGATCGACGTCGAGGCGATGGGAGTCGACCTGCTGTCGTTGAGCGCTCACAAGATGTACGGGCCGAAAGGATGCGGCGCTCTCTTCGTACGTAGTCGACGGCCGCGTGCACGTTTGCGGGCGGTGCTGCACGGCGGCGGGCACGAGCGCGGCATGCGCTCGGGGACCTTGAACGTTCCGGGGGTCGTCGGGATGGGAGCGGCGGCCGAGCTGGCATCCAGCCGACGCCGGGACGACGTTGCTCGCATTACCGGGCTGCGCGATCGTCTGCGCGAGGGGTTATTCGATAGGGTGGGCGAGATGCGGCTGAACGGCCACCCCTCCGAACGTCATCCGGGCAATCTCAACGTCAGTGTGCGCTTCGTCGAGGGGGAGTCTCTATTGATGGCCCTCGACGACATCGCGATTTCCTCGGGCTCGGCCTGTACGACTGCCAGCCTCGAGCCGTCGCATGTCCTCAAGTCGATCGGCCTGCGCGACGGAATGGCGCAGAGCTCCTTGCGTTTCGGGGTGGGGCGGGAGAACACCGCCGAGGAAATCGACTACGTCATCGACCGAATGGCGGAGGAGGTACCGCGCCTGCGTGCCCTGTCCCCCGAGTATCGCGTGCGCGCCTCCGTCTGATAGTCTACAATCAAGCAAGGAGAGAAGTGATGGCGATTGAGCTTACAGACGGCGCGGTTTTCAAGATCCTCAATCTGACCTCGGGCGAGCCCGAAAAGGGCCTGCGTGTGAAGGTCGTCGGCGGCGGCTGCTCGGGATTGCAGTACAAGATGGACGTCGACGATCCCAAGAAGGGTGACAAAGTCTTCGAACGCGAAGGGGCCCGCATCGTCGTCGACCGAAAAAGCTTCCTCTATCTGAATGGAACGGTGTTAGATTTTCAGGATTCCCTGATGAACACCGGCTTCACGTTGGACAACCCGAACGTGAAGCGCTCGTGTGGCTGCGGACAATCGTTCAGCGTCTAGCGCCCTCCAGATCCGCGCAACGGCGTCGATCGACGCCCGTGGAATCCAGTAATCTCGTGTGATTTTAGGAGGTTACGGATTTTGGGCGATTTTCGGCCGATTTAGCCGAATAATCGATTCCTCCGCCCGTCTACTAGGTCACCATGACGGACCATCTAGTAGGCGAGGGTAAACTCTTCCAACCAGACGTAATGCTGCCGTCGCAATTTGCGACGCGAGTCAGAGGTCGAGGGCCGCAGGAAGCCGAATTCAATTTGGTTCGAGCGATCCTCGACGACGCAATTCACTGCTTCAAGAAGTACCGCTTTGCCGAAAGCGACAGCTCGCGGGCACTGTACGAGGAAGCCCGGGATTGGATCGAGTCGACGGATCGGCAATGGCCGTTTTCGTACGAGAACGTGTGCATGATCCTGGGCATCGACCCGGACTATCTGCGCCTCGGGTTGGCGCAGTGGGAGCATCGCGAAACGACGGCGCTCACGCCTCCGCGCGTGGCCGATCTACCGCTGCCGGATTTCACCGAGCTCGACGACGCTCTGGTAGCGCCGGCGGTCTAGAGGGCCGATCGAAAGGCGGCATTCGGTCGAACATTTTCACGCGGCGATTCAGGGATCGATTCGCCGCCTGACTACTCGCACGACGTAACACCCACAACTCCTCCTCCTCACCCCGAACCGGCATTGCCCGAGCGGTTCCCGCTCGGGCCGTGTTGCCCCCCTCCCGGTACCCGCGTACGCTTCGCCCGTGTTGAAGAGTGCGCGCAGACGACTCCTGCTCGCCGCCTCTGCGGTCTATGAATGGATCCTCGGGCGAATCGGGAAGACTCCTGATTACGACGTTCTCACCATTGAGATCTCGGGCGAGCTATCGGAGGACGGCCAGGAGAGCCCGCTGCCGCCTTGGATCAAGCGGCCGCCGACCGACTACCTCTCCTTGATCGGCCTGTTGCGCTGGGCGCGGGAGGACACTCGTCTGCGCGGCGTGCTGATTCGCTGTGGTCACATCGACGCGAGCTGGGCCCGCATCCAGGGGCTTCGCCGTTCACTCAAGGCGCTACGCAGCTCCGGCAAGAAGGTCTGGGTCCACCTCGATGGCGGCGGCTTCCCCGAATACTATCTCGCCAGCGCCGCCGATCGTGTGTCGGTCACTCCCGTAGGGACGCTGGAGATCGTCGGTCTCGCCTCGGAGTCGATGTTCTTTGCCGACGCTTTGGAGACCTTTGGTGTGCGCGCCGAGGTCGTCCAAATGGGAGCGTACAAGTCGGCCGCGGAGAGCTTCACGCGTCGCCGCATGTCGGACGAGCATCGCGAGATGTTGGAATCGGTGATCGACGATTTGTTCGGCCAGATCGTCGAAGACATCGCCAGCGGTCGCAACCTGGAACCCTCGGAGGTTCGCGCCGCCGTAGACATGGGGCCGTTCCTGGCCCGGGAAGCGCTCGACAAAGGCCTGATCGATTCTCTCGAATACGACGATCAGGCGGAGGAAGCCCTTCTCGAAGAGATCGGCGACGGCAAGGCGATCGAGGAAGGCGACTATGCGGTACGACGGGCGAGGGAGATCCGGCGTCAGCTCTTGCGCCGAGATTCGCGCCGAATGGCGGTGGTGCACGTCACCGGCACGATCAAGTTGGAAGAGGGCAGCTCGGTCATCGGCCGGAGCCGCGGCGCGGCTGCGGCCGCTCTACGCAAGGCTCTCAAGGACGTGCGCGAGCGCGACGACCTGGAAGCGGTGGTGTTGAGGGTTTCGAGTCCCGGCGGATCGGGCCTGGCTTCCGATCTCATCTGGCGCGAG
>JANQHZ010000843.1 GCA_028282445.1 Candidatus Binatia bacterium
ATCGCGCACCATCGGGCCGGTGCCGTAGTCCACCTGGCACTCCTCGCCCGGCGCCGTCTGGATCACCGCTCGCGCCGCCGGCGACGACTGCCCGCGCAGCTTCTTAACGAACCGCCTGACACTGGCGTAGCGGGCGGTGAAGCCGTGGTATGTAACCAGGTCCTGATTGTCAAGGCTCGCCTGAATTAGCCGCGTAGAGTTCGGCAGAATTGGCCACGAATTTCGGGCCGTCTCGAGCGTGCAGAACGGGCTTGGTGGAATCTGTCATTGTGGCTCGGATGGAGTTTGCAGGATCGCTGTTATCGGTTCTGCAGAATTAGCGGACGAGACGGGCTCACGCGGTCTGTTCGACAGGGGCGGCGGGGCGTGCGGTCCCCCCGAGAGGGCCGCGGTGGGGCGGGGGGTTCCGGTACGAGTCGCCCTCCATCACGATGAGATGAGAGTGATGGAGGAGGCGATCCATCGCGGCGCTGGCCAGCAGCTCGTCGCCGAACAGCGGGTACCATTCCTCGATCGCGCGATTGGAAGTAATCATGGTCGATCCATGTTCATACCGCTGTCGGATCACCTCGTAGAGATCCTCCGGCTCTTCGTCGCGCAGGCCACGCAGGCCGAGGTCGTCGATGATGAGCAAATCGGCGCCGGCGAAGCGTTGCATCTTGCGGTCGTAGCTGCGGTCGGCTCGCGCGGCCCGCAGCTCGCTGAATAGCTTGTTGGCGGTGAGGTAGATCGTTGAGTAACCGGCGCGACAAGCGCGGTGACCGATTGCCTGGGAGACGTGCGATTTCCCCACGCCGCTGGGGCCGACCAGCAAGCAGTTCTCGTGGCGGCCGACGAAGCCGGCGGTGGCCAGGTCGATCACCCGGGATTTCGGGATCTGGGGATTGAAGGTGAAGTCGAAGTCCTCGATCGTCTTGGCGTGGTCGAACTGCGCGCGCCGCAGCCTCATCTCGAGCTGCTTCTGGTCGCGCCGCTCGACCTCGTCGTTGAGCAGCCGATAGAGAAACTCCTCGAATGGCAGGGAGTCCTCGACCGCCTGGCGGTTACGCAGCTCGAGGGTGTGCAGCACCCCGGACAGCCGCAGCTTCTTCAGTACCGGGACCAAGTCATCAGTGGAGCTCATGGTCATCCTCCTTCAGTAGTTTGAGTTGCAGTAGTTCGCGGGCCGAGCGGGCGTAGCGTGGCCGGTCTCGCGTTGGGTCCGAAGATGAAGCGGGAACGACCGCCACCGGCAGCGGCTCGCGATCGAGCCCCTGGCGCAGGATGTCGCGCACGCCCACGTAGCGGTAATTGCCGTAGTAGCGAGCGCGCCGACACGCGGCCCGGGCGCGCTGGGTCGGAAACGTCTCGAGGTGAGTGACGATTGCCTGGACGGTGCGCAGCTGACTGAGCACGTCCTCGGCATCGAAGATCTCGCGGATATACTCGCCGACGTCCTTGCCGAGCCGATCGGCACGCTCGCACCAGTAGTCGCGGGATCGGTAACGCAGCGGGGAGCGCTCGGGCGGGAGGTATTGGTCGGCCACCTCCGGCGGCACGGGGACGCCGCGCTGGTGGGTGGCCACCCGCGTCTCTTCCCAGTACGCCGCCACCGTCGCCTGTGTCGCTCGCACCCACAGCTCACGCCCGATCAGCCGCCACGGCACGGGGTAGGTGCGGCGGTCAAAGACGATCTGCCCGTCGGGGTGCACCTTCGCCTTCTTCCATTCCACCGCCTCGTAGGCTTTGGCCGGCAGAGCCAACAGGCTCTCCTTTTCCTCGGCGACGAAGACCTCGAGTGGACGGCATCCCGTGGTGCCGTGGATACGCTGGCCGGCGATCTCAGCCACCCAGCGAGCGAGCTCGGTGTTCACCTCTTCGATCGCCGATTCGGAGAAGTCTCGCGGTGCGAAGAAATTCCGCTTCACGTACTTCACCGCCGATTCCACCACGCCCTTCTTTTTCGGGGCCCGGGGCGGTGTCGGATCGACCTTGAAGCCGTAGTGGCGGGCGAGCTCCACGTAGCTGCGATTGAGCGCGGGATCCTCACCGATACCGAAGGCGGCGCGTACCACTGCCGATTTCAGATTGTCCGGCACCACGGTCTCGACGACACCGCCGAAGTGCGCGAACGCCTCGGCGTGAAGCCGCAGCCACGTCATTGTCTTCTGATCGAACACCACCCGGGCGAACATGTGGCGGCTGTGGGCCAGCACCATCACGAACACCCAAGCCCGTCTCATTACGCCCCGCTCGGGGTCGTACAGTCGGCCGACGTAGCCGAAGTCCACCTGGGCGATCTCCCCGGGCCCCGAGAGCACTGGGATCGCGACGTCCTCGGGTTTCACATCTTCAGCCGCGCAGAACCGTTTCACCAATCGCTTGACTGCCGACAGGCTCCCTTTGAACTTCTCGTCCTTCAGGCGCAGGGCATCGTAGATCGCCTTCGGTTTCGCCCCCCGCTTCACCATCGTCTCGATCTCGGCCGTCCACGACTCGATCGACGACACCTGCTGAGGGGCGACCTTCGGTGGCTTCACCTCCCGAACCGCCTTCTCC
>JANQHZ010000871.1 GCA_028282445.1 Candidatus Binatia bacterium
CGAGCTGCCCACCACCAACGACTTGTATCGCACACTGACATACGGCGCTTACGGCACGTCGATGCCGGCGTGGCCGTTGTTGAGCGAGGTCGAGCGCAACGCGGTGATCGAGTTCATCAAGACCTTCTATCCAGGCTGGGAGACCGACGGTCCGGGCAACCCGATCTACATCCCGAGCGCGCCCAAGTGGGTCGGATCGGAGAAGTCGGTGGCGCGAGGCGGCGAGCTCTACGAAATGCTCGATTGCGCCCAGTGTCACGGCGAAGGGGGCCGCGGCGACGGTCCCTCGGCGGCAGACCTCGATCCCGACATCTGGGGCAATCCTCAGAAGCCATTCGACTTCACGACCGGACGTCTCAAGGGCGGGCCGGACGTCGAAGACGTCTACCGGACCTTCATGACCGGGATCGGCGGGACGGCGATGCCTTCCTACGCGAGCATCTTCGACGAACCCGACGATGAGTACATCTTCGAGGACGACGCCTGGAACCTGGTCTCCTACGTATTGTCCCTCCGCCGCGACAAGTCGAAGAGGTAAGCGATGCAAGCCGTTGAAAGACAGTTGGTCAACCACGACCTGGTCCGTTTCCATCTGATTGCGAGCGCCACTTTCATGGCGATCTCGATGCTCGGCGGGCTGGCGTATTCGTTCCAGTTCAACCAGCTCTACCCGTTCCCCGGCGTCGAGTGGTTGTCGCCCGGCCGGGTGCGCATGGTCCACACCAACATGGCGGCCTACGGGTTCATCGCCAATGCGTTCATCGCCGGTTTGTTGTTCGCGATCCCGCGACTTACCCGCAAGCCGATCTTCTCGGATGCGCTGGGTTGGGTCATCTTCGGGGCATGGAACCTGATCATGGTGCTCACCATCGTCGGGATCCTGGCCGGCTACGCTCAGGCGGTAGAGTGGGGCGAGACGCCGATCTTCGTCGATCCGTTGGTGATGGTCGGGCTGGTGTTGCTCGTCATCAACATGTCGGTTCCGATCTTCCGCAGTGAAGAGTCGGGGATGTACGTGAGCCTCTGGTACTTCCTGGCGGCTTTCGCGTGGACCGGTTTGGTCTACTTCATGGGCAACTACCTGCCCCAGTTCTGGGTACCCGGCGCCGCCGGCGCGGCGATCACCGGCCTGTTCATTCACGACCTGGTCGGTTTGTTCGTAACGCCGATCGGTTGGGGGCTGATGTATTTCTTCGTGCCGGTGCTGCTGCGCAAGCCGATCTGGAGCCACGCACTTTCGTTGATCGGATTCTGGGGGATTGCGTTCTTCTATCCCATGCAGGGCGTTCACCACTTCCTGCTCAGCCCGATCCCGATGTACGCGCAGTACGGCGCGGTAGTGGCGACGATCGCGGTCGAGATCGTGGTGATCACGGTGATCGTGAACTTCTTCGGGACGCTGCACGGTCGCTCGGAGGCGGTACGCGGCAACCTGGCGATCCGATGGTTTTACACCGGGATGATCATGTACGCGCTGACCTGTTTGCAGTGCGCCTTCCAGGTGACCCTGACCTTTCAGAAGATCATTCACTTTACCGATTGGGTCGTCGCGCACGCTCACATGGTGATGTTCGGAGTATTCGGCTTCTGGATTTTCGGTTTCTTCGTCGAGCTGTGGCCGCGCGTGTACCAGCGTCCGTGGGCGACGCCCCGGCTGCTGACCGCGCACTACTGGCTGACTCTCATAGGACTGGTCCTGATGGTCGTCGACCTGACCGGCGCCGGACTGGTTCAAGGGTACGTATGGCGCAGCCTGGCGCACTGGGGCGACTCGGTGATCGCGTCGATGCCGTTCTGGACGGTGCGCACGGTGTCGGGATTGATGATCATCAGCGGACAGGCTTGCTTCCTGTACGCGCTGTGGGCGACCGCCCGCGGTCCTGCGCGCTCGCGCGACTCGCTGCCGGTCGGTGTGGCAACGGAGCCGATTGGATAATTCATGGAAAAATTCGGAGCGAGTTTTCTCATTGCCGGTGTCGTAACCTTCTTCCTCGGCTTCTTCCTGCAAGGGGCGATGCCGGTCATGACCCTGAGTTCTTTGCCGACCCAGACGATCGAGGAAGTGGCGCAGGACGTATCGCCGCATTTCGTACAGCTGGCCTCGGACTATCCGGAAGAGTTCAAGAAATACTTCGGCGAGCCCAACCCGGAGAGCTTCGCCAAGGCGCTCGATATGGGTCGCGACTGGTACATCGCCGAAGCTTGCTGGCACTGCCACTCGCAGTTCGTCCGGCCGGTATCGAACGAAGATCTGCGTTTCGGAAAGGTGTCGACGGCCGACGAGTACCAGAACGAGCTGCACCTGCCGCAGCTTTTCGGCACCCGTCGGGTCGGTCCGGATCTCAGCCGTCTCGCCGGTAAGTACTCGAACGACTGGCACGCAGCTCACCTGTACAAGCCCACCAGTGTGGTGCCGTACTCGGTGATGCCCGAGTATCCGTGGTACTTCGACGAGAACAAGCGGCCGAACGAACGCGGCCTGGCGCTGATCGCCTACCTTCAGTGGCTCGGCAGCTGGGTCGACGAGGACGGAGGCGGCGCCCAGTGAATTCGCTCGAGAAGTGGATCCAAGAGAACCTCCGGCTGATCGCGATCGTCGGCTTTGCCAGCGCGGTCATCCTGGTCGCCGGAGTCGGTTTCATCTACAAGATGACCGAGTTCAGTGCGACCATCGTCAAGGACGACGTCCAGGGGTTCGGCGCGACGGCGATCGCGGTCTATCTGACCGGGGTGGTGCCGCTCTTCTTTCTTACCTTGTGGGCGATCTTGTCGGGGCGCTTCCGCAACATCGAGGGGCCCAAGTACCGCGTTCTCGAGATGCACGAACAGATCGAGTCGGAAGCTCGGAGAGGGATCAATGGCTGAGTCACGCGTCGTGTCGGGTAACCAGGAACCAATCATCGTACCGGGGAAAGCCTCGGCGGCGGATGCCTCGCAACCGAACACTCCGCTCGAGTCGCGCTTTCACAGTTACGAGAGTAACCCGATCCCCTGGTGGCTGACGGTCATTTGGGCGTCGTTTCTCGTCTTCGGATTGGTCTACCTGGTCGTCAGCCTGATCGAGTAGGCATCGCCGGCGCCGACATGCGCGAGTGCTGCGATCACTGCGAGTTGCCTCTCGGCAGCCGGGTGGTCGCATCCGAGGTCGACGGCGCAGCCAAGCGGTTCTGCTGCTACGGCTGCTTGCTCGCGCACCAGGTGACGCGTGCGAGCGGTGAGGAAGGTGAAGCCTCGTCGGTGTTGATCCGGCTCGGGCTTGCCATCTTCCTCGGCATGAACGTCATGGTGTTTAGCCTGCCCGGCTATGCGCCATACCTTTACGGCGGCGACGCATCCGTATTCGAAGGACCGCTCAACCATGTCCTGCGATGGTTGGCGATGTCCTTCGGCCTTCCGGTGTTGGTTCTGCTCGGTTGGCCGATCCTGCGCTCTTTCGTGGCTGGGGGATGGGCCGGGGCGGCCAAGGCCGACGCTCTGGTGTTGTTGGGGGCGACCTCTGCGTTCGGGCTTTCGGTCTACCGCACCGTGAGCGGAGCGCCGGAGGTGTACTTCGACACGGCAGTGATGGTGCTCTTGTTCGTCACCCTCGGGCGCTATCTCGAGGCGCGGGCGCGAGCCGACGCGGGCCGGGCGATTCGCGCCGATCTGGCCGGCGGCCCGGAGCGGGCGACCCGGCTCGTCGATGGGGAACCCATGATCGTCGGGGTCGACGAGATCAAACCGGGCGATCTCGTAAGAGTGGTTGCCGGAGAGATGTTTCCGACCGACGGAGTGGTCGTCGACGGGACGGGCTGGGTCGATGAAGCTCTGATGACCGGTGAGTCTCGGCTCGTACTGCGCGGCCCCGGTCGCGCGATCGCCGGCGGG
>JANQHZ010000890.1 GCA_028282445.1 Candidatus Binatia bacterium
CTCGACGTGCGGCAGCAGGGCGTCTTGCTGCGACTTGTTGAAACGATGGATCTCGTCGACGAAGAGCACGGGTCGCACGCCTGTGCGAGCCTGAGTGGCTTTGGCGTCGGCCATCGCCTGACGCAGCTCCTTCACACCCGACATGACCGCCGAAAAGTTGATACAGGTCGATTCGGTGGCCGCCGCCAGCAGTCTCGCCAACGTCGTCTTGCCGGTTCCCGGCGGTCCCCAAAGGATCAGGCTCTGTAGGTGCCCGCCCCTGACCATCTCGCCGAGCAGGTGGGACGGCCCGACGAGATGCTCCTGGCCGACATACTCGTCGAGGCGCCGCGGTCGCATGCGCTCGGCAAGCGGCGCATTCGCAGCCGGCACGGTTGTCGCCGAGGCGGGCGCATCGAACAGCGATCCCTGACTCATCGCTAATTCGTAGCAGGGACAGGGGGCAGCGGGCGAGAGGCGCGGTCGCTTTCGCGCGAAGCAGTGGCGCGGTACTGTAGCGCCCGTGCGTCCCGTTGGAATCGTCATCAAACGCGATCAGCCGACCGCCACCGAGCTCGGCCGCGAAGTTGTCGCGTGGCTCGCGAATCGCGGACGGGTTGCGCTCGCCGAACCCTCGACGGCGGAGCGACTCGGTTGCGAGGTCGCCTCCGCAGCCGACATCGCCGCCACCGCCGAGCTGGTCGTCGTGCTGGGCGGTGACGGCACGCTCCTGAGCGCTGCCCGGCGCATGCAGAGCCAGCCGGTACCACTGCTCGGGGTCAACCTGGGCGCCCTCGGCTTCCTCACCGCAGTCGCAACCGACGAGGTCTTTGCGCTCCTCGACGACGCGCTCGACGGCCGCGCCGAGGTCGAAGCGCGAATGACGCTCGAGGTCTCCATCCCCTCGACCGGCGAGACCCATCGCGTTCTCAACGACGCCGTCATCTCCAAGGGCGGGGCGCTGGCGCGCATCATCGATCTCGAGACCCGCGTCGACGGCGAGCTCGTCTGCACGTACAAAGCCGACGGTCTGATCGCCGCCACCCCGACCGGCTCGACCGCCTATAATCTCTCGGCGGGCGGACCGATTGCCTACCCTTCCCTCGACGTCATCCTCTTGTCGCCGATCTGTCCGCACACCCTGACCAACCGTCCGATCGTTCTCGACGGCTCCGCAACCATCGAGGTGCGGGTCAACTCACCGGAGGAATCGATCGACGTCACGCTCGACGGACAACAAGGAGTCTCTCTCGCCAACGGCGACACCGTCGAAGTCCGCAAGAGCGCGAACCCGGTTGCCCTGGTGCGAGTTCGCGGCCGTAGCTATTTCGAAGTGCTGCGGGGCAAGCTGCGCTGGGGCGAGCGCTGACGCGGGCCGACTGAGCACTGCGGGGAATCGGCGTGCTACGCGAGCTTCGGATCAAGAACGTCGCCATCATCGACGACCTCGACCTGCGCTTCGACACCGGGCTCAACGTCATCACCGGTGAGACCGGGGCCGGCAAGAGCATCCTGCTGCGCGCCCTCGGGTTGTTGTGCGGCGATCGCGCCAGCTCCGAGTTGCTGCGCGCCGACGCCGACCAGGCCACCGTCGAGGGGGTCTTCGATTTTACCGTCGACGGAGAGCTGGGCGACTCGCTCGGTATCGATCGCGACGACGACGCGATCGTCGTGCGGCGCCAGGTCCCGCGTAGCGGAAAAGGGCGCATCTACATCAACGGCGCCGCGGCAACCGCCTCGATGCTGAGACAGCTCAGCGCGCACCTGGTCAACATCTACGGGCAACACGACCAGGCGCTCCTGCTGCGGCCGGCCAACCACCTCGACTATCTCGACGAGTTCGGCGGCGACGACACCACGCGGCTGGCGATGAAAGCCGCCTTCGAGGAGCTGCGAGTCGCGCAGCGGCGACTCGAAGAGCTCGACGAGCGGGCTCGTCAGCTGTCCGAACGCCGCGACCTGCTCGAATTCCAGCACGGCGAGCTCGCCGCCGCCGCGTTGCTCGAAGGCGAGGAGACGCAACTCGAATCCGACCGCGCCCGCCTTCGCCACGCAGAAAGGATCGCGCGTATCTGCCGCGACGGCGACGACGCCCTGTATTCCGCGAATGACGCCATGGTATCGAAGCTCGCGAGACTGCTGGCGGACCTTGAGACCATGGCCGAAGTGATCGCCGACCTGGCATCCCCGGCGGAGCTGATCGAGCAGGCGCGGCTCAATCTCGAAGAAGCCGCCCTGCAACTGCGATCGATCGCGGCCGATACGCAATCCGACCCAAGGCGATTGGACGAAATCGAAGAACGCCTGTCCTTGCTGAAGCGACTCGCCAAGAAGTACGCCGCGCCGGTCGGCGAGCTGCCGGGAATATTGGCGCGCATCGAAGAAGAGCTCGCGAC
>JANQHZ010000905.1 GCA_028282445.1 Candidatus Binatia bacterium
GAGCGCTTCCTCGATGAACGGCTGAGGGTCGACGACGTTGCCGAGGTCGATGAGGCGTTTGTAGAGATCGCGTTCGGCCAGCACCAGCGCATGCTGCTCCGCACTGATTTGATCGTTCGCGGCTCGGACCGCTCTCGGGCTGGCAATCGCAGTGTCCAGCGTCGGTAGCCGTCCTGGCTTGGCTGAGCCCGTCATTGAATCCCCTCGATGGTGCTTTGATCGCTCGCTGTGCAGCGATCGTCGTTGTCGGATTGGTACGTAGCAATTCGTGCGACAAGTATGAAGCTTGTCGTAGAGCGACCTCGCTTATCGGTTGTTAGGCGTCGATATTGCGACTTGCCGCCCGGCCACAGCCGGCTGTGTCCTCAGGCTCGCGCGGCAGTCTCGATGAGGCGTACAGCTCGGGCTGTCCACTAAGGCGGGCGAATACCCTGGTGAATGTCCACTGCACTGGACATCCACCGGGCGGGTTGTGCTCAGCGTCCCTGACGCCGTCCTTGGCACGATCGTTGTTCCAGATCTCTCCGTGGCTCACCGATCAGGAGGGAGAAATGGACATGCCGATTGACGGACGACTGGGGGCGGCAGCCCATGAATCAGGCGGTGTATACGGGCGGGCCGACAAAGCGGTCGTTCATGTGATCGAGCCGAATCCGGTAGCCCAGAAATCGATCTCGTGGATCTTCCGATCGGTTGGTTTCGACGTTTGCGACTATCGACGCGGGCGGGATTTTCTCGAGTCCCTCGACCCCAATGAAAGCGGTTGCATCGTCGTCAACATGCAGCTTCCTGATATGAGCGGCGTCGCGTTGCTCGAGGAGCTCGGTCGGCGGGGAGTGAGGATGCCGGTCATTCTGCTCACCGGCTACGGCGAGCCGATCGCTGCGATCGAAGCGTTCCGGGTGGGTGCCTACGATGTCGTTGGCAAACCGTTCGATCTGGCTCTGGTCGAGCGTGTCGGTTGCGCTCTCCGTGAAGACGCGCGTCGCAGACAATCGCGGATGGCGCGCGCCGATCATCGCGCTCGCTTGGATCTACTTACTGATCGAGAAAAGGAGATCGCGGAGTTGGTAACGCGAGGCGACGCGAACAAGGTTATCGCTTACGATCTAGGGATCAGCGAACGAACCGTGGAGTGTCATCGTTCGCACATCATGCAAAAGCTGGGCGCCAAGACACTGGTCGACCTCGTCAAGGTCGTCGTGCTGGCTGCCGAGTCCGTTGAAGAGTCGTAAACGTCGATGGAGGTCGTGATGCGTGAAAAAGTTGGGCAGTCGAATCGACCTTTGCTATGTGTCCTTGCCGATCAGTCGCGGGACGGCAGCCGATACGGTCTTCTTGGTGAAGTGCTTGCCTGTGGGCTCTTTCGGAGCGAGAGCGAGAGCGAGTGCTTGCGCAGGCTACAGGCGACCGATAGCGGCGTGCTCCTGATCGACGTTGATATGCCGCGGGCGCAGCGACTCTTGGAGGCGCTTCGCCCGAAGCCGACTTCTCTGCCGGTGATCGTTGTTTGCGATCGGCCTTCGTTCGAGGACGTAGGCAAGGTATTTCGCCTCGGCGCCACCGACATACTGACCGGCGAGATGGATACGGGAGCCTTTGTCGATCGGCTGGAGATCGCGCTTCGGGACGATGAGGACCGAGCTCGGCGCAGGGCTAACCTGCTTCGCTATCAGGAGATGCTTGATTCCCTGACGCCGCGCGAGCGGCAAGTCATGGGTTGCGTCGTCGACGGTCATCGCAATTACCAAACAGCCCTGGAATTGGGGATCAGCGAGAGGACGGTCGAGGTTCACCGCCAGAGAGTCATGCGCAAGATGGACGCGGATTCGCTCGCGGAACTGGTTCAAATGATGGTGGCGATCGAAGGCGCCCGCGGAGCCGCGCCGTCGTACGTCTCGTGATCTTTCAGCCGCCCCAGCTCGGCCTTGCCTTCATGGCCGTCATCCAGCGTTCGACGTTCTCGAACTCGCCCATCTCGATGCCGAAGAACTCGGCGAGCTCGAGCCAGGGAGCGCAGGCGCAGTCGGCTATGGAGAAGTCGCCGACGATGTACTCCTTGCCCTCGAGTTGGCGGTCGAGCGCGGCGAGTACCTCCGGCATGCGTTGACGGCCGCGGGCGAGGAGGGCTTCGTCTCGATCCTCGGGTTTGCGGCGGAACATCTGGAACCCCATCGGGCCCATGTAGCCGTGGATGCTGGTCTCGCCGAAGGTGAGCCATTGGTAGGCCTGGCCGCGATCGGCGAGGGTCTTCGGCAACAGGCCGGCGTCGGGGAACTTGTCCGCGATGTACAGCAGGATCGCCCCGGACTCCCAGACGACCGTGCCGTCGTCGTCGAGTAGGGGGATTCGGCCGAGTGGGTGGAGTTTCTTGTAGTCGTCTTGCTTCTGCTCGCCAGTGATCAGGTTGACCTCACGCGATTCGAACTCAGCGCCCGACTCGATCAGACCGAGTCTTGCGCGCTTGGCGTTTGGGCTGGCCGCCATTTCGTACAACAGCATTGATATTCGCCTCCTGGTCGTGGGGTGGGTTTGCGACGGACAGGAATACCCGGCGAGCAGTTGTGTTGCGAGCGAACCGGGCAGCGCTGGTATGCGGATTCGATCGTCGGCTATCGCGCAAACGACAGCCGAGCTGGGAAATCGACGGATAGGTAGCTCAGGCGGTCGCGTGTCCAGGGTTGTCCGGAGCCCGGGTCGTAGTTGCTCGGAAGCTCGAGTCGGTTTGGTACGGCGGCGGTCATTCCCGCGGCTCGCGCAGTCAGGACGGTGCGGACCGCATGATCTTGGAAGGCGATGACGCCAACCTGGCCGAGATCGACTCCCTCGCTCGCCGCGAGATCCACGGCCTGCTCGGCGACGCCCGCGGTGCTGAGGTAGATTTCCTCGCCGTCTTCGCCAATGACGATGCCGATCGACACCACGCCGGAGACTCCTCGTTCGGCAAGCAGATCGGCGACTTCCCATTGCGCGTATACGGGAAGGTCGCGTTCGGCCAGGAGTGTTTCGACTGCGGCTGCGATGTCCTCATTCATCGGCCCCGGCGTGATACTGCCGGCGGCGTCGATCCGATTTCCGAATGCGAACACCAGCAGGCTGTCGATGAGGTCGGCTTCGACGGTCGGCGGCGCGAGGGCGAGCAACGGGTGGTCGACCCTTCCTTCAACCGCTGCCTCGAGCGCCGCGACTGTGGATTCACCGAGCCGAGCGATCAGCTCGTTTGCGAGGGTCTCGTCTTCGAGTCCCTCGCTCAGGTGCTGGAAAAACGCAGTCGCGAAAGTTGGGGTCATGGTTGGGGTCGGTACGGGGGAGCCGTCACCCGAAGAGTCATCGTCGCCGCAGGCAACGATGACGAGAGCTGCCGCGAGCACGATTGCACGCACCCGAAGAAAACGGAGCGAGCCTGCTGCGGCTGTTGGCGCTGCGTGCATTGTCGCCGAGAGTATACTCAGGGCCGCGTGGAAACGACAAAGGATACGTACTTGGGTCACGATCAGCTCGCCGTGGTCGAGACGACGCTGGTGCGGCGCTTTCCCTTGTACCGGGAGGGCGACAGCAACGCCGAGCCCACCGGTGGCACGCGTCTGCTGCGATGCAAACTTGCCAAGGCCGAAGCCGGTTGGCTTCTCGAGCTCGACAAGGTCGTGAACTACTGAACGGCCGAGCGACCGGCGCGATATCGTGCGCCTGCTACGGATTGTGCGCTTCGCGTAAATGGAAGCGCACCCCGGCGAGCTCGACGGTCGTGGGGGCGACGAGCGCTCCGTGCGCCTCGGCTCGCTCAGCGGCAGTTGCCGGATCGCGCAACGAGAGGTCGATGCCGACGAGGCCGGCATCGCTCGCCGCCTCGCAAGCGGCGAAGCGCAGCGTGCCGGGCTCGAGCTGGATCTCCCAGCCTGTATCGCTCCGACGGCACTCTTGATCGAGTACCTCGGCCCAGCGACGCGCGCGTTGCTCGGGTTCGGGATCGGCGATCTCGGCGACGATCAGCGCCCGAGCGTTCGCCGTGTGCGAGTGGTCTTGCCAGTCCGGTCCGGCCCAACGCCAGGACTCGGCGGGGATTGGTTGGTCGAGCGATAGGAGGGGGCCGCCTGTGTCGCGCGGATGAAGGTGCATGCCGCTGATGTCGTCGAGCTCCGCACTCCAGACGATGCGGACGCCGAGAGCCTCGACCCGGTCGCGATCGCGCCGATAGTCGTCCGATTGCACCATCACCATATAGCCGCAGTCGCCGCCGCGACGATCGCGATAGCGTCCGGCGGCGGTATTTTCCTGAATCGGCGATACGATTTCGAGGAAGGTATCGCCGATCGGTAGGACCATATTTTGGAGGCCGAAGAACTCCACTCCCGGGTCGGGATAGCCGCCTTCGATCCCGAAAATGTCCCGGACCTTGTCCGCCAACGGGTCGAGCTCGGCGGCGGCCAGCACGAGTTGTCGTAGTCTCATGCGGATCTGCGTAGCACAGCCGGTGTACCGAAGGCATCCTTGACGGGCGGCCTACTTTCACTGCTCGCCTCAGACAAGAGATGATTTTCACCACGGAGTCACCGAGACACGGAGGCGACAAGATCTTTGTGGGCCCCCCTGAGGTTTGGTCAAGCGCGTCCAGAACGCGGTTCCGGGCATCGGCGATATCTGCGAAGACTCCTGACTTCTCCGTGTCTCGGTGCCTCGGTGGTCCAGGGGCGTCTTGGTGGGCTAGCCCTTGGCCGCTCTCTTTTTTCGCAGTCGCTTGTAAGCGGCCCTCGGCAGCGCCGCGAGAGTAGGGCGGTTGAGTACGTACTTGGCGTAGCTGGGGGCGAGAGCGATGGCTCTCGGGATGTCGAGCTCCTGTTC
>JANQHZ010001179.1 GCA_028282445.1 Candidatus Binatia bacterium
GGGCCACTCGCCGCTCGATTTCCATCCGCTGCGGTGTACCCAGTCCGACCGGACATCTTTAAGTGCTTATGCCACCGGACATCTCCAGTGCTCCCTACAGGCTGCCCGATTAGGGCTTGCCATTCCCAGCGTTTAAGCCTAGTGTCTGCTGCGGTTTTTTGTTGGATGACGACTTGGGAGGCGATCCGCGATGAGCGACGGTAAGAGAGACGACTCGAAGAAAACGACGAATAGCTCCGACCCTAGCCGGCGCGGCCTGATCAAGACGATCGCCTGGGGAACCCCAGCGATTGCCGTAGTGACGCTTTCGCGAAATTCGCTCGCGCACGCGGCGAGCCCTCCGTACGCGACGACGACCACGACCTATTTCCGTCGGACGACTACGACTCCGCGGCCGACGACGATGGCGCCGACGACCCCTGGGCCGACGACCGCTAGGCCGACGACAACCACCGTTCGGTAATGGCGGGTGCCGACCGGACCGGGCCTCTCGCCCGTCTTAGTCGGGCTCCAGGGTTGCGCGAGACTCCGGTCGGCGAGGACTTGGTCCTCCTCGACCCAACCGACTATCGCGCAATCACCTTGAATCGCTGGGCTCGCGAGATTTGGCAGCTGCTCGACGGTGAGCGCGCGCTCGACGACGTGGTCGGCGAGTTGGATCGTCGATTCGATGCCGAGGCCGGCCGCGTCGAGCGTGAGGTTCGCGAGGTGGTAGACGAGATGCTCGCCAACGGGATTCTCCGCGAAGTCTCCTCGGATCGCTAGAGCGCGGCCCCGGCCATGGGCATCGCGTTGCGTCAGCGGAGTCGGCTCGAGTCCGATCTTCGGCCGACGGTCTGATCGGGCGCCGTTACGTGTTCGATCGCTCTTTTCATCTGCGTTCGTCGACCCTACCGCGTACCGTGGTCGCATGCGACGGCGATGCACCCAGTGAGGGGTTTCGCGTCGGCTGCGGTATTCACCTTTCCGCGGAGATCGAAGCGGTTCGAGCGACCGGCGCGGCGGCGCACCGCGCTGCGCTGGCCATCGCCCGCGAACGCGGCTGGGATGCGGTCCTCGTCCTCGCCGAGGAAGCGCTCCCGGTACTCGACGGTGGCGAGTCGTTGGACCGGCTGAGCGAGCTCCCGGATGGAGCGGAGGCCGTTCACTTCAACGGCGTGCGCGGCGCCGACTACTCCGCGGAAGCGGTGTCGCCGGGGGTGCGCAGGGTGCGCGGCGGCCTGCGAGCGGGAAGCGCGACGATGTACCGATCGCCGTTCTTCGATCGCGCCCTCCGTGAGCTGGGTAGCGTCGACTCCGATCCCGACAGTCTCAGCGGCCTTTTCGACCGGTGGCACCGGGATGAAGCGCGCCGGATCTACGCCCTCGACCCTTGGCCCTTCAGCGCGACCAACGCCCCCATCGAAAAGGTGCAGCGCGACGGTCCGATCTGGATCGCACGCGGCTATGCCCCGACGTCGATGCTCGTGTTGGTCTCGCGCTTCCATCAATTCATGGTGGCTTTAGTTGCGAAGAACGGCACCAACACGCTCAAGCGCGTCGTCGGTGTGACCGAGCCCGAGGTCGCCTTGCGGATGGCCGCCGGCGCTCCTCCGCATCCGGCGGTCGGTTTTCACCCAAACGGCAAGTGGATGATCGAGCCGGAGCTCGCGCTCCATCCCAAGTACGACCACTACACGAGATTCTTCGTCTGGCGGGATCCGCTCGAGCGCCTGCGTTCGGTCGCGCGATGGATGCACGCGCAAGGCCCAAAATGGAGGTACGGCCGTTGGTCGGAGATGATCCGCGAGGGGCTTACCGACTTGGATTGGTTGCGGCGCAACTTCGAGGCGCTGGTCGACGCCGAGCTGGAGCTGCGTGCGACTTCGACCATCGACCAACACCTTCGCCCGCAAGCGGCATCCTTCGCGGCCTTCCCGTGCGAGGTGATCGTGCCGCTTCCGCGCTTGTACGACTTCATGCGGGAACGCTTCGACATCGCGGCGCCTTCTGAGAATCGAACCGAGCCACTCGCACTCGGCGACGAGCTCGAGCAGGCGATGTCGCGGATCGTGCAAGATCACTACCTCGACGACTATCGAATCCTGGAGTCCGGTGTTCCG
>JANQHZ010000976.1 GCA_028282445.1 Candidatus Binatia bacterium
GGGTAAGCTGTTGTTCGACCTGGACCTAGGCGACGATCTTCAGCTGCTAAAGGAATCGGCCCATCGATTCGCTCGCTCCGAGCTGGCACCGTCCATGCGTGCGGCTGAAGCTGCGCGCAGCGTGTCGGCGTCGGTCCGCAGGTCCGCACGAGCCATCGGCATCGACCGCCTCGCTCTTCCCGAAGAGCTTGGCGGCAGCGGGCTCGGGTGCCTTGCGCAGGCGGTAGTCAACGAAGAGCTCGGCGCGGCCGACCCGGGCGCCGCCATCGCCTGCGACCCGTTCGGGGCGGCCGTCCACGCCTTGCTGGCCATACCGCCCGCTGACGCGCATGCAATCATCGGCTCGTTGGAGGCGGATGAAGGGCGTTGCTTGTTGGTGGATCGGCTCGATGGGATTTTCGAGCTTTCGCCGACGAAAGCCGACGGCCAAGTCGCCTGGGCGCCCGTCGACAGGGTCGACCTGCTGGCGATCCTCTGTCGGGACGAGATCCTCGTCCTCCGAGAGGGAATCGAGGCCACTTCCGTGGCGGGCGCTGCCTTGCGAGCCGCCGGTGCCTCATCGTTGACCATTCGCGACGCACCGATCCACGCGAGGATCCATCATCCGGCGGCAGTGCGGCGAGCGCGCGCCGGTGCGCGACTGTATTACGCTTCGCTGATGCTCGGAGTCATGCGGCAGGCGTGCGAGTACTCACGCGCCTACGCGCGCGAGCGCCAGGCCTTCGGTCGCGCCATCGCACATCACCAGGCGCTCGCCTTCCTCATCACCGACATGCACTGCGCGGTCGAGGGGCTGCGAGTATTGATCCACGACGCAGCGTGGCGACTGGATGCACATGAAGCGGGCGAAGTCGAAGCAGCCCAGGCTTTCGTCGAAGCGATCGAGGTGTCGCGCTTCATCGGCCCCAACGCAGTGCAACTGCTCGGCGGGCACGGGTTCATGAGCGACCACCCAGTCGAGAAGTACATGCGCGAGGTCCGCGCCCTCGGGCTATTGGTGGGAGGAATCGACGCCGCACGCGAAGAAGCCGGCATCGAGCTCTGCCGACATCCTTCCGCGCTCGCGCTTTGCAAGGCGGACGGTGTGTGATGGACATGCGCCTCGATCAGCACGAACAGGCCCGCCTGGAAAAGGCGCGCGAGCTCGGGCGGAGCGAAGTTCGCCCGGTCGGAATGGAGGCGGACCGGCTCGGACGCCCGATCCCCGTCGACGATCCCTACTTCGAGCGCTGCATCGCGCGCGGCGAGGGGCGAACACGATGGCGTCCGGCCAACGCGCCGAAGCGTTCGGGAGGCCGCTACTCGACCGTAACCCACCTGCTCGTCGCCGAGGAGCTCGCATACTGGGATCGCGGCGTCGGCGTCGCCAACCCCGGACCGGGGCTACCGGAGGGGAACGTCCTCGCACAGGGCACCGAGGAGCAGAAGGAGCGTTTCCTGAGCCCATTCGTTCGACCGGATCGACCGCGGTGGGCGTCGTTTGCCATGACCGAACCCGGCGCCGGATCCGATGCCGCAGCGATTCGCACCACCGCTCGCAAAGACGGCGACGAGTGGGTTCTCAACGGTGCCAAGTGCTTCATCGGCAACGCCAGCCGGGCCGACTGGATCCTGGTCCAAGCGACCCTCGATCCGACCCAGGGCCGGGCGGCACAGCGGGCCTTCTTCGTCGAACGGGGAACACCTGGATTGGGCCCCTTCAAGATCGAACCGAAGATGGGTCTCAAGGCCTACGAGTCGACTTCGTTTCCGCTCGCCGACTGTCGCATACCGGCCGAGAACATTCTCGGCGGCGAGAAGAAACGCGAACGTCGCGGCGGGTTCAAGAGCGCGATGAGGACCTTCAACGCGCAGCGGCCGGTCATCGCCGCCAACGCCGTCGGGATCGGTCGGGCCGCACTCGACGCCGCGCTGCAGTTCGGGCGCGAGCATGATCGAATCGCGCACGACCGAATTCGCGATCGAATCGAGCACATGACCCGCAAGCTACGCATGGCTCGACTGCTCTGCCTGCGGGCCGGCTGGCTCGCCGACCAGCAACGACCCAACATCGCCGAGGCCTCGATGTCCAAAGCCGTGGCAGCCGGTGTCGCGCAAGAAGCGACCGCTCTGGGAATGGAGATCCTCGGGGCGGCCGCAATCCGCGGTGATCAGCTGGTCGAAAAGCTTTACCGCGACGTCAAGGCGATGGACATCGTCGAGGGCACCGGACAGATCCAGCGCCTGATCATCGCCCGTAAGTTGGTCGAGCTACCGCGCTGAGAGCCGCAGGTGCGGCGAGGCGTATCGACCTGGACGCCCTGGACGCGCGAGGGGTCCGGTCGACCTCCCCCAATTTCGGCCTACTGACTGGCCGGAAACGGCCCGCGCGGCTCGCGCGGCATCACGGCTTCGATAAACGGCACCGGCTCGCGGGTAGTCACGATATAGATGACCGGATCGACGACCTCCCCTTCGGCGTGCCACGCGCCCTTCGGGATGACCAAGCGATCGCCCGCCGCGATCTCGACCCGCGCTTCGCCCTCGTCGAGCACATAGGTCGCGCCGTCGATGACGTACCCGATGATATCGTGATCGTGGTAGTGAAGCGGCAACTCGGGCGAGCGCTGCGACACATAGGTGGTGGGCCAGTATCCGGTGTCCCGGATATCGTTCATCGCCTCGGCACGGTTGCCGAAGTACCCCTTCTCCACCACCAGCTTCGCCATAGGCTGCCTCGTCGGCACGCCGCAGCGCCGACTTCCGTCCGGCGCGATCAGCTCACGCCGCGTAGACGTTTACCGCGACGGCGCTTTGTTGCGCCAGCCCGGTCACCGGATTGAAGTCGTCGTGATCGGGGATGAGCAACTGAACGTTCGACCCCTTCTCGCGCACGCCGCGTTCGTCGCACGGATCGCCCCAGCCATGAGCCAGTCCGATGACGTTGGGAGCCACCTCGTTGGATTCCTCGACCACCGCCTCGACTTTGCCGAAGCCGCTCTCGACCACGACCAGGTCGCCGGTCGCGACGCCGAGGGTTTTCATCGACTGCGGATTCATGAGCACCGGATTGTACGTGCGCTTCTTGGTGAGCGACGGTAGGTTCTGGCCCTGCGTACAGTAGACGTCGTTCATCCGGTACGTGATCATCCGGAAATCGAACTTCTCGGCCGACGAGTACTCGCCACCCGCCAGCAGTGGCTCGGCGAGCACGTCCTCGAGCTCCGCGAGCACTTCGGGATGACCGGCGGCCATTTTCTTGTCCTCGTGGCCGATCATATTGGGGATGATGCCGCCCACCAGGGTTTCCCGGTCGCCCCAGACGTGACCGCCGGGATACTTGCGAACTTCGTCGAGCGGAATGCGCGAGCCCCGATGCAGGGCATCGAGCATCTCGTCGGCGGTCGGCTTGCGTTCCAAATCGATTCCGCGCAAGCGCAGGTCGATCTCGAGTCGGGACGCCAGCCCCCAGAACATTTCCCACTCTTCGATCAGGCCTTCCGGAGCGTCGACCAGCGCTTCGGTGTACTGGCTGAAAGGGAACGGAAAGGTCGCGTCCATCAGTCGAGGCACGTCGGCGCGCTCGAAGGGGTGCTTGGCCGCAAAGACATAGTCGGCATGACGCGCCGTCGCCGACATGAAGAGTTCGGTAACGACCAGCAGGTCGACTTCCTTCAAGGCGCGAATGGTCGCTTCCTCATCCGGCATGACCAGGGCGGGGTTACCGCCATTGACGATCAACGCCTTGATCTGCCCCTTGCCCGGGGTGAGAATCTCATCGGTCAGCGTATTCGACGGCATCTCGAGCATACCGAGCCAATTGCTGATCGCCTTGATGCCACGCACCCGCGACTCCGGACCCGGATGCATGCGCAGCGGCACCGGGCCCGGGTTGTCGGGCATCGGTCGATTCAACACACCCGCGTGACGAGTCAAACCGCCGCGCCGATCGTAGCGACCGCATAGGGCGTTCAAGGTCATGACCAACTGGGTGGTCAGGTTCTGATGTCGCGCCATATGCAAACCGGTGCCGCTCTGGGCACCGCCGCTCGGGGCGGTGGCGAACATCACCGCCGCCTCCTCGATCAGCTTTGCGGGCACCTCGGTGCGTTTTTCGGCGTAGTCGAGATCGAACGCACGCACCGCTTCGTGAAGCTCCTCGACGCCGCTTACGAAATCGGCGACATACTCGCGATCGTAAATCTCGCGGTCGAGGATCACCTTGATGATCGCCGCCAGCAGCGTGGCGTCCTCACCGGGCTTGACCTGCAGATGAATGTCCGCGCCGCGCGCCGCTTCACAAAGGCGCGGATCGACGACGATCACCTTCATCCCGCGCTTGCGCGCATCCTTCATGCGCTTGGCCGGATTCGACTGCGGGATCGACATCATGTGCGAGATCACCGGATTGGTCGCGATGAACATCGCGACGTCCGCATTCGCGACGTCGAAGACACCGAACGGCATCGGTCCGCCGAAAAAGCGGTAGTTGGCAACCGTCAGGCTCGGCGAGTCGATGGTGTACGACGTGTACATGCGCGGCGATCCGAGCGCGTCGAGCCACTTGCGAATGAACCACGGTCCAGTCGCCGACATCCGGTGACACGCATCCCCGAGGTAGACCGCGACCGATTCGGGTCCGTGCTCGTCGATGATCGCCCGCAACTTCGCCGCGACCTCGTCCATCGCCGCTTCCGCTTCGATGTCGACGTGCGTGCCGTCGACCATCTTCTTCGACGACATCAACCGCTCGGGATGATAAATGCGCTCCGGTTCGGCCCGCCCCTTGATGCAGGTGTAGCCCCCCGAGACGGCGTTATCACTGTCCCCGCGCACCTTGACGATCCGATCGTCCTCGAGGTCGACCTCGACTCCGCAAAAAACGTGGCAGAAACGACAAAACGACTTCTTGGTTTCTTTCATCGGGCTCCCCCTCGGGCGCGTGTCGGAGAAAGTAAGTGGGCTGTCCTAGCGATCCCGCTCGCGCTGCGCGCACTTGTCGAAAGCGGCAAGAATGGCGTCGAAGCGGGTTTCGGCGATCTCGCGAGTGTCGGGATGGGTAAAGATGTAGAGGTCGTCGTCGATCACCGCCTGGCGTACGACGCGACCGACTTCCATCGGATCCATTCCCTGGGAAATTTGCGATTGCACTTGTTTGTTGACGCGATGGTCCGGGCCGCCAACCGAATCCTGCCGGTTGCGACCGCTCTTGACGATTTGTGTCTGGACGTTGCCGGGGCACAGAACCGAACAGCCGATGCCGAGGTCTTCGCGTTCGGCATGAAGAGTTTCCGAAATACCCACCACCGCGTACTTCGTCGCGACATACGGCGCGATCCCCTTGTGCGGTCCGATCCCGGCTATCGAAGCGGTGTTCACGATGTGTTTTTCGCCTGGTTGGTCTTTCATCCGCGGCAAGAAGGCCTGCAGGCCGTTGACCACACCCTCGAGGTTGACCCCGATCACCCAACGCCAATCGGCGTCGGTGATGTCGTTCATCAAATCGAATGTCACGACACCCGCGTTATTGCAAAGAAGATGAACCGCCCCGAAGCGCTCGAAGATCGCATCGGCAAACGAGCGGACGGCAGCGCCGTCGACTACGTCGAGCGGCAGCGACATCGCCTCCACCCCGAGGGCCTCGATCTCGGCTCGTACCGCTTCGCCGGCCGCCGGTTCGATATCTCCGATGGCGACGTTCATGCCGGCATCGGCGAAGGCGAGAGCCATGCCGCGCCCGATACCCGAGCCGCCACCCGTGATGACCGCAGTTTTTCCGGCGAGATCCTTCATGCGTTCACACCTTGGGGAACAGCGAATCCTCCATCATTTTGATGGAGTCGAAAGTGAACCATTTTTCCGGCACGACCTCGAAGATGACACGATTGGGCGAGTCGAGCATCGACTGAAACGCCTTCTGCCCCTTTTCGTTGCCTGGGACGATCGCAGCGGCGAGCGCGGGGTAGAACCACTCCTTGGTCTCGTCGTCCTGGAGCAGGTTGCAGCGCCCCTTGATGGTCACGGTCTTGGCCGGACCGAGACTGGTGCCGACGCTCGAGATCGCGATCGAGACCCGGTTGTCGCGGCGCAGGGCGGCGATGCGCGCTCGCTGAGTCGCCGCGGTCAGCCAAAAACGGCCGTCGCGCCAGACGTAGCTCATGATCATGCCGACCGGCCAGTGATCGCGTGTGCCCCAGCAAAAGACACATTCGTTCTGCTCGCGCAGGAGTTGCTCCTGCACATCCGGCTCGAGCGGATAGACGTCGACCTTTTCGTAGTTGGTGACCGGCATCGTTCGTTTCCCCCCTTGCGAGACCTCGCTCAACCGCCGAGTACGGCTTGGTTGCCCTCCTGCCACAACATCGTCAAGTCGCGTTCGCGGATGCGCCAACCGTCGGCCGTGCGCACGATGTCGTCGCGGTAGGTTCCCCCGATCGTGAAGTTGTCTCCACCCGGCGTACCGGCCTTGGTGTGCTGCGCTTGCACGTAGCAGCGCGCCTTGGCGGTATCGCCGTCGATCTCGATCTCGCAGTTCGAGATCATGTGCTGGCTCGAATCGAGAGATCCCAGCGCAGCGCGGCAGGCGCCCGCAATCGCGTCGAAGCCCTCGACGCGCCCGATCGCCTCGCCGTAGATCGCCACCGCGTCCTCAGTGAAGCAAGTCTCCAACAACGCCCAGTCTTTCTCGTCCAGGGCGTGGGCGTAGCGATGGAGTAGATCGCGCACGTCACGCTGGTCGAAGAGCTCGTCGAGGTTGTGTTTCGCTTCGCTCATCGCGCCGCTCCTTCCAGTCGAACCACCAACTTGCCGCGATTGCCGCCAGCGAACATCTTACAGAAGGCCGGGCCGGTGCTTTCGATTCCTACCGAGACGTCTTCGATG
>JANQHZ010001004.1 GCA_028282445.1 Candidatus Binatia bacterium
GCGCCGGAAAGAGCTCGCCGGTGTCGAACCTCCCGCCGATCGTGCTGTGTCCGGATGCGGGACTGTGCGAGTTCTCGATTCCCGTATCGGACGACGACCTCGATCCGGTGACCTTCCGTCTCGCGACCGAGAACGAGTCGGGCCTGGCGACCCAACCTGGCGCACCCCAGTGCCCGAATCCCGCGACCATCGATCCCACCACAGGCCTGTACTCCTGGGATACGACCGGTTGCCGGCTCGCCGGCGACCCCGGTCCCGAGCCACCGGACGGCGGCTGCGGCGATGCGAGCCTGAACACACTGTATTCATCCCAGGTGATGATCGAGGAACCCGCGGGCGGCAGCCGCGTCGCGGTCGACTTCCTCATCCATCTGGTCTCGTCCTGCGTGATCGGCAACGCCGACCCTGTATTTGACGGGCCGACGCCGGCTTGCGGGTCGACGATTTCGACCAACCCAGGCAGTCCGGTCTCTTTTTCGGTCGAAGTGTCGGACCCCGACGCCGGGGGCAGCGTCGAGCTCAACGCGACCGGTTTGCCGAGCGGAGCGGGGATGTCTCCCAGTTTGCCGGTGTCCGGTCAGCCGGCGAGTAGCGGGTTCTCGTGGACGCCGACCGCGCAACAAGAAGGGCAGCACGTCGTCGTGTTCAACGCGACCGATGGGTGCGGGGCGCAGACGCTGTGCAGCATCACGATCGATGTCAGCGACGAGGTTTGTGATGACGGTGTCGACAACGACGGCGACGGGCTCGCCGATTGTGCCGATCCCGACTGCGCCGAGACGCCTTGCGACGACGGGCTGTTTTGCACCGAGTCGGACCGCTGTAGCGCCGGGGCGTGCGTCGGCGACGTGGTTACATGCGATGACGGCAACGCCTGCACGGTCGATTCTTGCGACGAGAGCGGTGACACCTGCATCCAGGACGCGGCGGCGGCGGACGGATCCGCTTGTGACGACGGTCAATTCTGTACCGACGGAGACCAGTGCTCCGGCGGCTCTTGCTCGAGCGGCGGGCCACGCGATTGCGGTGTGTTTAGCGGGGAATGCACGACCGGCGTCTGCAATGAGACGATCGACCAGTGCGAGCCGCAGCCGGCAAACGACGGTGCGGCCTGCGACGATGGCTTGTTTTGTACCGGCGGTGAGTTCTGCTTGGGTGGATCGTGCGACGGTGGCTCGTTGCTGAGTTGCGACGACGGCAACAGTTGCACGTCCAACCTCTGCGATGAGGGCGCCGGGCAGTGCGTCAACGATATTCTTCCCGGCTGTTGCGGCAATGCGATCGTCGAAACCGGCGAAGAGTGCGACGACGGCAATCAGATCGGCGGCGACGGCTGTGAAGTCGATTGCAGCCGATCGACCGCCTGCAGTTTTGCCTACGGCATCGGAAGCGAGATCTTCGTGGGCGGGTGTGGCGCTCCGAGCTACGGTGCGGTGCAGGATGCCGTCGACGCGGCAACCGCCGGCGATATCGTCTCGATCTGTGCGGGTACCTACGTCGGTTCGGTCGTCGTCGACAAAGAGTTGACGCTGCGATCCGTCTCCGGACCCGAGGTGACCGAGTTGAGCGCCGCCGGCACGACGGTCGACATCCGCAGCAGTGGTGTGTCGATCGAGGATCTCACCATCGAATCGCAAGGCGGCACGGCGATATCGGCCGACGCGATCTGCCCGCTCGGCCAAGCGACTTGCCCGACTCCGGCGGGGTCGAACCTGCGCATCGTTGGCAACCTGATCCGCGACAGCGTATCCGGGATTCGCTGGAGCAGCCGCGTCGATTGTGTAGACATCTCCAGCAACGAGCTGATCGCCAATGACGCGGCCATCGCGCTCCTGCAGTCCTCGTCGCCGCCGGCCATCCTGGTGGAGATCGGGGGCGAAAGCGGCGGCGTCGGCGTCGGCAACGAGGTGCGCGGGGGCGGAGCGACAGGTGCCGCCATCGAAGTTGCCGGAATCGAGGCCTCGATCGTCGCCAACGACATTCAGGACGCGGTCCTCGACGGGGTCGTGGTTCGCGACGTGACCAGCGCGCCGGTGACGATTGCGGCCAACGCCGTCCGCCGTTCGGGCCGTAACGGAGTCGTGTTGGGCAACCTGGCCGGCGGATCGAGCCTGGTGGAAAACGAGATCGATTCGAATGGCGCCGATGGTGTCCGAGTTCTCAGCGGGGCGACCGGGGCCGTCGTGCGCAACAACAACATCACCGCCAACGGCGTCGGGCTCGGCAACGAGGCTGCGTCCGGCGTTCTCGACGCGACCCTCAACTGGTGGAACTCGCAAACCGGACCGAGCGGGCTTTTCGCCGGGGTGGGTGACGCGATCGACAATCGGGGTGCGGCGACGACGGACTTCGTGGAGTTTCTGTGTCGCCCCTTCCCCGAAGGATTTGCCAGCGTCGACGGGGTTTGCAGCGTCGAAACGGCGGAGTTGCGTCAACTCGTACCTGGCCGCCGGCCCGATCTGGATCCGTTCGGCCGATTCGTCGTCTTCGAGTCGGAGCGCGACATGGACGTCGACGATCGCAGTACGGCGTCGAACAGCGATCTCAGTCAGGAGGTATTCCTGCTCGACCGTCGGCCGCGACCGAAGTGGGGCGGCGTCTGTTTGGGCGGTCTGCTGCCCTGCGACTTCGACAACGTCCAGTCTTGCACGACTTGCAAGGGCAACAGCGAATGCCCGGGCGACCCGTTGGCCGATCCGATCGTCCTCAACGGCGAGTGCGTTCAGATCACCCAGCTGACGGACGATGCGAGCGGGCTAGAGGTCAGCGGCGTACCGCGGATCACCGGTCGCGGTAAAGCCGTGATGCTCGCCACCACCGGCAATCCGATGGGAACCAACGCCGACCAGTCCTCCGAGATTCTGCACTGGACGCGTCGGTTCTTCGAGAAAGCGAAGCAGCCGTACTCGATGCTGACCGATCAGCCTTCCGGTGTATCTCATGCGTGGCCGGCGCCGAGCCTCTCAGGCCGATTCGTCGCGATGGAATCCAACGCCGATCCGTTGGGTGAGAATCCGGACGGCAACACCGAGATCTTCGTGTACTCGATTCGCAAGGGTGTTTGGTTTCAGGTGACTCGTACGACCGGCTTCTGCACGCTGAGTGGCGACGACTGTACCGACGACGGCGAGTGCGAGGGAGCTGGCGATGTCTGCCAGGTGGTGGAGAACCGGCTGCCGTCGACGATCGACGGCAAGAGGATTGCGTTCGAGTCGAACGGCGACCTGCACAATGACAAGAAGGTCGCCGGGATCAACAATCCGGACCACAATCGCGAGATCTTCGTCGCCAAGCTCAAGCGGAACGGCGTCCCCGTCATCCGGCAGGTGACCGATTCGCAGGCGCCGGTGGAGAACGCGCGGCCTACCGGAGACACCAGGGCCAAGGTGATCGCGTTCAGCTCGAACGGCGACTACGCCGGGCGCAACGCCGACGGCAGTACGGAGATCTTCGTGTGGGGATCCAAGAGCGACGCGTTCGAACAGATCACCGACGCGCCTTCGGGCGAGAGCGTCAACCCGGTGATCACGACCTCCGGCCGTTGGTTGGTTTTCGAGTCGACCTCGGACTTGGAGCTTAACGGCGCTACCAATCGCCGCGTGTTTCAGTTCGACCGAGAGCTGGGCGAGCTCCTGACCCTGTCCCGCCTGCGCTTTGGAACCAATCAGCTGCCTCGAATTCGCCGCCGCCGCTTCGTCACATGGGAGTCGACGGCGAACCTCACCGGCGGAAATTCTTCCGGCGAGTGGGTGATCTTCGCTTTCGACCGCAAGAAGGACGACTGATCGCTTCGAGACCGGGGGCTGGCCCCGGACTCGAAGAGTCGGTCGTTTCAGGTGGCGGCGTCTGGCGGACGAGCGCGAGGGCTCGCCTGGCCGTTGGCAAAGCGCGTCGTCGACGCCGGCGTGGTGCCGGCGGTTCGGATCAAGCTTCTTTACCGATGTGGCCGATCAGTGGCGCTGCATCGCTGTCGAGGTCGAGCGGGATCGCCGCCTGCGAGGCGAGGTTCTGCATCGCCTTGCGCGCGAGTCTGCTCGGCTCGATGTGGCCGTTCTCCCAGCGGTTCACGGTGGATACCGTAACGCCGATCGAGTGCGCGAATTCTTCCTGAGTCATGCTCAGACGGTGGCGCAGCGTCTGGATCAAGCTGCCCTGCTGGTTTTTGCTCATCGTCATGGTCTGTGGTGCCTCCTATCCTGCTATTGAGGGGTTCCAACAGCGGAATGCACGGCACGTGCCAGCCAGATCGGCGAGATCTCGACGAGTGCCTGCCGAGAGCCCGCACGAGCATGGACGGCGAGATCTCGTCGACCGTTCAGATTTGGTCACATCCGCCCGCAGACGCCGGCGCACCTGCTGTGTGCCGAGTGAAAATCAGAACGATTCCAGGCAGTTACTGATGCTTGGCGGGTCGGCGTGTGCGGCGACTTTTCGACGTCCTTGCAACTTTCTTTGCGGGTTTCGTCGATTTCCTCGGTTTTGCCGGTGCCGCCAGCGCCTTTTCGATCTTCTCGAGCCGCTCGGAAATCGCATTCAGATCGTCGCGAGTGGGAATGTCCCAGCGCTCCAACAAGCTGACGGCCACGCGATCCAGCTGCGCTTCGAAGCCGGCAGCGAAGTCGACCCGGCCGGTGCTGCCGCGGGTTTCCTCCGCATCGATCGCGGCATCGCTGCGGGCCGCCTCGAGTAATTGTCCGGCCTCGCGCTGGAGCGATCGAAGGCGATCGGACAGAGACCGTAGCGGTGCGTTCAGATCGCTTCTCGAACCCTTCTTGGCAGCCATCGAGCGACAGTGTACGAGGCGGGTTGGGAAGATCAATGCGCGGCGACTAGACTGTGCATTTGACGTGTTGAATGCCCACGGTCATATTACGCGGCGGCGCGAGACGGTCGGGAGGCTGGTGGACGGTCCGTTGAAAAGCAGGCGGGTCAGCGAGGGAACGAGGGGGCTGTCGTAGTGGGAACCGCTACCTCGAAGCCTCTCCGGCAGCGGCTCTCGCGAGCGGTTTGGGCCGCCGTGTCGCTGCTTTCGCTCGCGTGCACGCTCGACGTGATCGCGGCGCATGCACAGTCTACGCCTTCGATCCCAGGCGACGCGGACTGCGACGGCTTGCTTCTCTTCGACGACGTCGGCCATTTGGCTCTCGAGATTCAAGACGGCGACGGCGATGCGACCGCGGAAGTCGGCGGCGGTAGCCTGATCAGTTGCACCGGGGCCGATGCGAATCGGGATGGACGCGTCACCGCCGCGGATATTTCCGCCATGCTCATGCTACGGGCTGGTAAGGGCACGACTACCTTCGCTACGGGCCCCGAGATCACCTACATCGGTCTCGCGGCCGCGGACGGCACGGTTCTCCCGGCTCTGCGTCTCGACCCCCTTGCTACGTATCGTTCCGTATCGCCGGTCGGCTTTCGGCTGGTCGTGGAGGCCGGAGTAGGACCCTCGCGACTCGCGGTCGGTCGGCAAGTGTTCGATCACGACCCGTTCAACCCCTCGCGCGTGCCCGACATCCAGGTCCTGTTGTCGCGAGCGGTCGGCGACGGCAGCGCCGTGGTTTGCGATCGCGGCGAGGGTGGAGTCGCCGGTGAAGTGCCCTCGAGCTATGCGATGAGCCAGCTGGTTTCGGACCGGCTGAACGACATCGGATGCCGATTTCTCGCGGTCGGCAACCCGGCGGTTGCGTGTACCGTCGACGACTTCGGCAGGCGGTCGTTCGTCGGCGAGGCGACGCAGGTACAGTTCTGTCTACCGGTGTCGACGATCGAGGCGTTCGCCGAAGGAGAAACCGTGGTGACCGCGCGAGTGCGCGATGTCGCCGCGAATTCCGGTGCTGCGCGTCAGGCGTCGATCTTCATCGGTACCGGCGAGCTGCCGACGGAGCCTCCGACGGCGACGTCGACCCCCGTGCCGACGGCAACGCCGCTCGAGACGTTCACGTTCACTCCCAGCCGAACTGCGACATCGACCCGTACCAACACCCGCACCGGCACAGCGACGCGGACGCCCACCGGCGGTGTCGCGGCGAGTCCGACGCGCACGGGGAGCCGAACCAGGACGCCGACCCGCACACCGACCGCAACCCGCAGCCGCACGGCGACCCGGACGCGGGTGCCCGCAACCAGGACGCGAACCGGCACCAGGACCCGCACGCCAACCCGTACGCGGACGCCGACCCGTACGCGCACTCGCACGGCGACCGCGACTCTGACACGGACCCCGTTTTCGACACGTACGGCGACGCGAACGGATACGCCGACCCGTACGCTCACCCGCACTCGGACGCGGACGCCGAGCCGCACGAACACCTTCGGTCCCAGCCCGACGGGGACCTTGCCAACCGCGACTCGAACGCCGATTCCGACCCGCACGCCGCGGCCGACGATTACGTCGACGCCGACGCGGACGTCGACGCGCACCCGCACGCCCAGTCGGACACCGTCCGCCACGCGCACCCGCCCGCCGACTCGTACCAGGACGCCGACGCGGACTGCGACCGGGACTCGACCGACGGCGACGACGACGTTTACCCGCTCGCGCACGCCGACCCGGACCGCCTCACCGTCGCCGACCACGCCGGGCGCGCCGACCTCGACGCGAACCCGCACGCCGAGCAGGACCCGGACGCCGAGCCAGACCGCGACGGTGACATCGACCAGGACGCCGACCCGTACGCGTACCGGTACCCAAACCGCGACCGGTACGGCGACACAGACCGGAACGCCGACAGAGACCGGCACCAGATCTCCGACCAAGACCTTCACCTCGACGCGCACCCCGAGCGTGACGAAAACACCGACCCGCTCGCGGACGCCGACGCAAACCCCGACGTCGAGCCTGACCCCGACTCATACCCGCACGTCGACGCGAACGCCGACGCCAACCGGTACGCCGACGCCGACGAGCACGCCCACGGTCACGCCGACTCCGACGATTACCGACACGCCGACGATCACCCCGACGCCGACCGTGACGCCGACGCCGACCGTGACGCGTACGCCGACTTCGACGCCGATCCCCGGAGGCCAGGTGACTTATCTGGGAGTGACCCGGCCGGACGACACGCTGGTTGAGCCGATCGGCGAAACGCCACAGGGCTACCCGATCTTCGAGCGCCCGCTCGGGTACCTGTTCAGCCTCGTGATCGAAGGAAAGCCGGTGTCGTTCCGTCGCGGCATCGGGGACACAACCTTCGATTGGGACGCCGGTGATCCGACGGTGCGACCGGCGCTCGAAGTGATCGTTTCCAACCCCCTTGGCGACGGTAGCCCGGCGGTTTGCGACAACACGTTCCCGGAAATCGGCGGGATCCCGAGCTCAACCGGATTCGCCGAAACCCAGGAGAACGCGAACGCGGTCAACGACCTCGGATGCCGCTTTCTCAACGGATCGGGGGAGACCCGGGGCCGGGGGCCGCTCGAGGCGTGCACGACGTTTCCCGATGGCGGCTCCCGTTTCGTCGCATCCGACTCTCAAATCCAATTCTGCGGCTTGATCGCGGAGCCCTTTCAGTTTCCGGTGGGCGACACCCAGGTCACAATCCGGCTGCGCGATCGCTTTGGCGGGGTAGGCCCCGAGACTGCGATGATCGTCCGGGTGCTGCCGTAAATTGTTTGTAAATCAAGGCATTACGCCGGCTTGGCGAACGGCCGCGTTGACTCCCTGTGGCCCGTTCGGTAGCCTTGTCCCAATACCGCGATGGCGAAAACCGTGTCCGTCGCCCCTTAGTGCGTCCAGTCCGCCCTGCTGCAGGGGCTGTAGTCAGCGTTGGCTCAGGCTGCAGACGCACGGCGTTGAAGGAGCTGTAAATGGCTGAGAAGAGAGCGAAAACCGCCCAAAAAGGCAACGCGGCGGCGATGCGCCATCCATGTCCGAACTGCGATTCCGACAGCCGGGTAACGTACTTCACCGGTTACGGGCCCAAAGGGTACTTCTGGGTCTGCGAGAAGGGGTGCGGCTACACGGCTCGCACCAAGTAGTTCGAGGAGGAAAGCCGATGCCTTCGACGACGAAAGCCAAGAAAACGACCGCGCGCAAAGCCGGCAAGCCCAAGGCCGGACGCAAGAGCAAGAAATCGTCCTCCGTCCTGTCGGGCGACGATGGCCAGGGGGAGGACGGTGATCTCCCGAAGGACGAGACCGGTCGACGCAAGATCAAGCGGCAGTACGAGACTCTGCTCGGCATCCGGATCGAGAAGCTCAAGGGGCGGATCCTCAACCGGGAGCGCATCAACAAGACCATCGAAGGCGTCTACTTCATCTGTCTGAAGTGTAAGAAGGTCTGCCACAACATGGACGACGGTCTGGTCGAGGATCCGGACAACGTCGAGAACATGTGCGGCAACTGTTCGAAGCCGAAGAAAGACAAGCGCAAGCAGGCCGCCGCCTGAGGCGGTGGCCGCGAATGGGCCTTTCGGCTCACTAGCGCCAGTCGTTCTCGAACGGCTGGTCGAACGCCTCCGGCAGCGGCGACTCGATCGTCACAAGCGTTCCGCTGTCGGGATGAGAGAACGTCACCGACAGCGCGTGTAGAAAGAGACGCGGCGCGGGCGTAGCTCCGTAGAGCTCGTCTCCCACGATCGGGTGGCCGATCGACGCCAGATGCGCCCGGATCTGGTGCCGTACGCCGGACTCGATCTCGATCTCGACCGAGGTCGCGGACGCGGATCGCCTGAGTGGTCGAAAACGCGTGGTGGCGGGGCGCCCGCCGAGGCCAGGGTCGGTCACGACCTCGACTCGCGCACGGTCTGCCGGTCTCGACCGAATGGGGGTGGCGGCGACTCCTGCCGCCTCGATCGCACCGTGAACGACGGCCCGGTACGTCTTGGTGGCGCCGCTGCCGCCGAAGGAGCTGCGCAGCGTAGAGTACGCGGAAGGCGTACGTGCGCCGACCAGTACTCCGGAGGTTGCCGTGTCCAGTCGGTGAACCAGCCCTGCCTCGAGGCCGCCGCGCTCGAGGGTCGACGTTTCCGGGAAGCGCGCCGCCAGAAAGTTGGCGACGGTGCCATTGTCGAGGAAGTTGCGCGCAACCGAAGGCATACCCTCGGGTTTGTCGAGTGCGAACAGGTGATCGTCGCAATAGAGGATCGGTGCGGCCAGGTCGGCTTGCGTTTGCAGGGTGCGCTGGGTGACGAGCTCGTCAGGAACGCTGACGACATCGCCTGGGCGGACGTAGGCTCCCTTGCCGGCGAGCTTGCCGTTCACCCGGACCCGCCCATCCGCGGCCACCTGGCGCAGGAGCCGTCGAGACGCGTGCGGCAGGGCGCCGGCGAGAAACCGGTCGAGACGTCCGGCTGCGTCGACGGTCAATTCGCGAGCGTCGCTCATCGGCCGTCGGGCGAGATCGGGGAGGCCAAATTCTCCTCGATGTAGCCGAAGACCCGCCGCGAGAAGAGCATCGAGAGGTGTCCGATGTCGTGGATTTCGAGGTTGAAGGCGCCGGGATAGTAGGCGGCGGTAGTCGGCTCGAGCCATGCGTCGCCATCGGAATACAGTGCCACGGCGTCGAAGCTTCTCGCCGGTGGATCCGCCTCTGCGATGTCGGCGAGGTACGTCGACTGCGGGCGGAGGCTTGCGCGAAAGGCCCGGCTGAAGCTGCCTCGGTGCGGGGTGGCGACCGTCACTACCCGAGTAAAGCGCGGGTCGGTGGCGGCCAGCTGGCGCGCGGGCAGGCCGGCGCCGCCGATGCCGACCAGGGTGACACTCCGCTTGTCGCCGAGCTTGGCGAGGATTTGCTGCGCGAGGTTGGCCGCCGCCTGCGGCGGCGTCGGCTGTGCCGGGGCGTTGAAGAGGGCAACGTGCCAACCGGCAGCGCGCAGGCGCCTGACCAGGAGCCACGATGCGGCGGCCCACGGCGATTCGTGCAGGATTGCAAGCGAGGCGGGGCGGTCGTCGCTGGGCGCCGCGGCCGGCGCCAAAGCGGCGAGCGGACCCAGGAAAGCGGCTGCGGTGGCGAACGCTTCGTCGATCAATCCGCGCACGCTGAGCTTGCCGGGGATCTGCCGGTTCCCGGACGTTTGCGGCCTGGTGCGCGACCAGTGCGCGATGGTGTTGGCCGCGGTCGCACCGAGCGGAATTGCGAGGGCGATGGTTGCCGCGATGATCAGAGAGGTCACCGCAGCCGATTATCCGATGGCGTAGCCGGCTGCAAAGTCCGACAGGCCCGGCATCCGCAAACACGGGCGCCGTCTCGAGGTCTCACTCCGGCGTTGGTCTCGGGTAGGTAGCGCGGCAGGTGGCGCCGAGTTGCGAGGATTGAAGCGAACCATTCCCCCAGGCCTCGCTTGATCTTGCCGAGCCCATTCGAAATGATCGCGCGGTTTTTGAACGGTGAAGAGGGGGCACGGATCGATGGGGGCGAGGGTCGGACGAGGGGGTGCGCGCGCGCACCGTTACGCAGTCGTGATGGCGGGCGGCATCGGTACGCGGTTTTGGCCGCACAGCCGGCGCCGCCGTCCCAAGCAGTTTCTCCCGGTGCAGGGACGCTTTTCTCTGTTGGAGGATACCGTCCGCCGCCTACGTGGCCTGGTCGATCGCGACAAGATCTTCATCGTCGCGGCGCCGGAATTCCGGCCCTTGATTCGTCGCCACCTGCCCAGCCTGCCGGTCGAGAATTTGATCGTCGAGCCGGCTGCGCGAGGGACGGCGGCCTGCCTCGGCCTGGCGGCGAGCTTCATCGAGGAGCGCGATCCGGAGGGGGTGATGGCGGTGTTCCCCGCCGACCACGTCATCTCGCCGCTCTCGGTTTTTCAGCGCAGTGTTCGTACCGCCTTCGCCACTGCCGAGAGCGAGCGTTGTCTGGTTACCTTCGGGATTCGTCCGAGCGCTCCGTCCACCGGCTTTGGGTACATCGAGGTTGGCGCAGTGCAGAAGCGCAGCAAGCCTCAGGTTTTCTGGGCGACGCGCTTTGTCGAGAAACCGAATGTCGCGACGGCGCGGCGGTATCTGAGGACTGGAAAGTACTTGTGGAACTCGGGGATGTTCGTCTGGCGGGTCGATGTCCTACGCGAGGCGATCGAGAGTTACGAGGCGCCGCTCGCCGGCGTCCTCGGCGCTCTGCGGGGGGCGCGTGGTCGCGCCGCTGCAGCCGCGCGCCGTGACTTCGCAGCCTTGCGCTCCGTGTCGGTCGATGTCGCCATCATGGAGAAGTCCGATCGCGTTGCGGTGGTGGCGGGAGACTTCGAGTGGAACGACGTCGGTAGCTGGGCTGCGATGGAAGAGCTGTGGCCGAAGGACGAACACGGCAACGCTTCCCGTGGCGCGGTTTTGCAAGTGGACTGTCGGAACACGATTGCGAGCTCGGACCGCCGACTGGTGGCGATGGTAGGCGTCGACGATTTGATCGTCGTCGACAGTCCCGATGCGATCCTCATCTGCCCCAAGGGCAAGGCGGAAGAGGTGCGGCGTATCGTCGACGCGCTGGCGCGCGGCGGCAAGCGGAAGTACCTCTGAGCGGCGCTCCGGATCCTGTGTGCGGCGTCTCCCTGGAAGAAAGGGGGGCGGGCGGTTGGCTTGGAATCAAACGGACCCACCCGCGCTCGCAGCGGGGATTTTCTTCTGGCCTTCGCTACGTGGTATTCTATGGTCCCCCTCGCAGCCAAGAGGGACGCGATCTCATGAGTGAACCCGCACTTCAGCTCCCGGTGGAGCCGCCGGCCGAGAACGAGACGCCGGCACCGCCGGCCCTCAACCGGCTGGTGCGTTGGCTCTGCGACCTGTTTCTGGGCTCGGTGCAGATGAACCCGGAGACAGTTCGGCGCATTGGCCGCTTGGCCGAGCGGGGCTCACTAGTTTACGTGCTGCGCAGCCGGTCGCGCGTCGACAGCTTGCTGGTCACCTATGTGCTGGAACGCGAAGGTCTGCCGGCGCCGTCATTTTCGACCGACATGCGGGCGCTGTGGATGCGGCCACTTCGCACCATCCTGCGCGGACTGTGGGACGGCTTCTCCGAGCTGCGCCCGCGCGCACAGGAGCTTCGCGGCTTTGCGGATCGCAAGCAGTGTCGCGAGCTGGTCGCACAGGGGCACCCGGTTCTGTTGTTCCTGCGTGGTCGGAAGCCTCGACTGCGTTTGGGAAAGCGGCGTCGACTGACCGGCTTTCACCACGGCCGCGACTACATCCGCGACATCGTGCACGACCACTGGCAGTCGGATAAGGAAGTCTACTTCGTTCCGCTGGCGCCCTTGCGCGGTCGGGGGATGCGTCGCAAGGAGTCGCGCCTGGCGACCCTGGTCTACAGTCTGCAAGAGACGCCCAGCGAGGGGCGTCGCGTAATGTCGCTGGTGTGGAATCGACGCGACACGTCGATCAGCGCCGGCGCCGAGGTCAGTTTGCGCGAGTCGGTCGCGCTGCATCGACGCGAGGGCGAGGAGCGTACGGTGCGCCGTCTGTCCCGCGATCTGCAAATCTACCTCTACCGCGAGGAGCGGGTGATCTGGGGGCCACTGCTTCGCCCCAAGGCGCAGGTCCGAAGTCTCGTTCTGGGGACGGACGATGTCGAGCAGACGATCCGCAAGCTCGCCGGCGAGACCTCCGAGACCGAGGCGCAGTTACGCCGAAGGGCGAATCGCTACATCGGCGAGATGGCGGCCGACTTCAAGAAGGCTTACTTTTCGATCCTGGAGATTGGGTTCAACTGGGTGTGGCCACGCATGTTCGCGGGGCTGGAGTACACCGGGCTCGAGCGCGTCATCGATTGCGTCAAGAAGCATCCGGTGGTGCTGGTTCCCTGCCACCGCAGCCACTTCGACTACCTGATCCTGAGTTACTTGTTTCACCTTCGCTACATCAGTCCGCCGCACATCGCGGCGGGGATCAACCTGTCGTTCTGGCCGGCGGGGCCGTTGTTCCGCGGCGCCGGCGCGTACTTCATTCGCCGGAGCTTCGAGGGCAACGAGCTCTATAAGGCGGTGTTTCGCCAGTACCTCACCTTTCTCATCCGTGAAGGCTACACGCAGGAGTTTTTCATCGAGGGGGGGCGCAGTCGGACCGGCAAGGTGTTG
>JANQHZ010001012.1 GCA_028282445.1 Candidatus Binatia bacterium
GGCGGAGGCCCAGGCGGAGGCGAGGCTGAGGGTTGTGGTCGCGCGACGCGCGAAAGCTGTTGCCGGATCCGACGCATCCCTACCATCCTCAGCCTCCGCCTCGCCTTCGCCTCAGCCCCGATCCACCTCGTGTCGGACTCGCGACCGATTGGTGGTATGCTCCCCCCATGGGTGAGCAGCGTAGTCGCATCGAGCGCCGGGTCCGGATTAGGGCTTAGGCGGAGGCGAGGCGGAGGCTGAGGGTGGTGGGGATGCATCGGGATTCGGCAACAGCTGTCGCGCGTCGCGCGACCACAACCCTCAGCCTCGCCTCCGCCTGAGCCTCCGCCCTGTGAAAAAGGAACCCTACCAAACCATCAGTGTTCATCCGTGTTCATCTGTGGCTAAACTCCCCTCGATGCGTACCGGCTTGGAGATCCTGATGGACGATCCCCGCCGTTGGCTCGAGGGAGCCGCGGTGGGACTGGTCGCCAACCCGACCACGGTCAACCGCCGTCTCGTCCACGCCGTCGACCTCCTGCACGCGCACCCCGATGTCGAGCTGCGGACGTTGTTCGGTCCCGAGCACGGCATCCGCGGCGCCGCGCAAGCGATGGAGCACGTCGCCGACGCGACCGATCCGACAACCGGCTTGCGCGAGGTCAGCCTGTATGGCCCCACCTTCGAATCTCTCTCCCCAACCCCCGACCAACTCGCCGATGTCGACGTCCTGCTCTTCGACATCCAGGACGTCGGTGCGCGTTACTACACTTACGCCGCGACGATGGCGCTATGCATGAAAGTCGCGGCGCAGTGCGACGTCGAGGTTGTGGTTCTCGACCGGCCGAACCCGATCGGCGGCGTCCAGGTCGAGGGCGGCGGTCTCGAGTCCGGGCTGGAGAACTTCTGCGCCCTGTACCCGGTTCCGCAGCGGCACGGCATGACCGTCGGCGAGCTCGCCCGGCTCTACGACGACGCGTTCGGTATCGGCTGCAAGCTGCAAGTCGTTGCGTGCGAAGGCTGGGAACGCAGCCGCTACTTCGAGGATACGGACCTGCCATGGGTCATGCCTTCACCGAACATGCCCACCGTCGATACCGCCGTCGTGTATCCGGGCATGTGCCTGTTGGAAGGCACCAACATCTCCGAGGCGCGCGGCACGACGAGACCCTTCGAGCTCTTCGGAGCCCCCTTTATCGACTCCGATCGTCTGATTGCCGAGCTCAACGGCTTCGGCCTGTCGGGCGTCCTGTTCCGAGCGGCCAGCTTCGAGCCGACGTTCGAGAAGTTCGCCGGCCGGCGCTGCAACGGCGCGCAGATCCACGTCGTCGATCGCCCGAGCTTTCGATCCTACGATACCGGGCTTGCGATCGTGGTTGCCATCAAGCGGCTCTACCCTGACGACTTCGCCTGGCGCACCGAGATGTACGAATACCGCGACGACGTGCCGGCAATCGACCTCTTGACCGGCAGCCCGGCCGTGCGCGAGGCGATCGACGACGGAGCCTCTCTCGAAACCGTGTTGTCGATTGCAAATCGCGGCACCGAGATCTTCGACGGCGGACGCGACCAGGCATTGTTGTACTGAGGCACTGTAGTCGGCGACACGTCAACGCTCGACCACCGTCATGGAGCTCATCCTCACCTACGACATGCGCGCGCCCGACTTCGGCGCTCCGGCCGGCGAGCTCTACACCGCAGCGCTCGAGCAAGTGCAGTGGGCAGACGAAGTCGGGCGCGCGCATGTCGTAGGTGAGGATGAGCTCCATGACGGTGGTCGAGCGTTGACGTGTCGCCGACTACAGTGCCTCAGT
>JANQHZ010001094.1 GCA_028282445.1 Candidatus Binatia bacterium
GGTCCGGTAGTCCTCGTCGACGTAGAGGATCAGATAGGGGGCCTTGATCGGCCACACGAACTGCATCCGCCATTCCGTCTTGGTGCGCTCGTCGTATACGAACGCGGTTGGGTGAAACTGTTTCTGCTCGCCTTCGAAGGAGCCCTCGCGGAACGTAAAAGTCGTGGCGATCGAACCGTCCGCCTCCAGTTCGTACTCCTCGATCGCGTTGTAGGCGTTCGCCTCGCTCGCGAAGACGGTGTCGATCGGGATGTGTGCGAGCACGTACCAGCGCCCCATGAAGCGGTCGAGGTCGATCTCCCTCTGCAAAGGGCGTAGGTCGGGGGCTCGGGTTCCGCTGCACGCGGCGAGTGTGACGACCATGGATGCTGCCAGCCAGTAGAAGGCGTACCGAGTGCCGCCGCGACGGGGTCGAAGGATTCGAATCATATCTCCGACTCTAGTTTGCACACTGTGATCGGACCAGGTCTCTCCGGCATGAGACGTATCTGTTACGACGCTCTCGCCTGCAGGCGTCGCTGGATTTCCGCCTGCCGCTCGCGCGTGAGGTCGTAGCCGAGGAAGAAGAACAGCGAAGCGCCGGTCAGGCCGAGGAGAACGAGGCCGGTGACGAGACCGAGTCGGGTGGCGATCGCCGGATCCGCAATGGCTGGATCGAGGCCTCGGTATAGTCCGACGGCGTCGTAGACGGTCCCGGCGATGACGACTCCGAGCCCGGTTGCCGCTTTGCCTGCAAAGGACAGGGCGCCGAAGAAGATCCCCTCGCGGCGTCGTCGGTGAAGCAGGTCGTCTTCGTCGGTGATGTCGGCCATCATCGAACCGACGACGACCATCGATGAGGAGATCCCGAAGGAGAACATGAAGCCGGTCAAGACGAAGAGCGGCACATAGAGCGGCGACGATTCAGCTGGGAACGCGCCGGCAACTTTCGCCAGCGGCGGTCCGGCGGCGAACGCGATGAACCAGCCCATACCCATCAGAAACGTCGGCTTCTTGTCCGTACGCTCGGCAACACGACGCCAGAAGCCCATGCCGAAGATGATTCCGATCAGCACGAAGAGGCCCCACAGGCCCTGCTGTTCGATCGTGACGTGCCAGAAGTAAAGCGCGTTGTGTGCGCCCAAGGCGTTGGTGACGCCCCACGCGAGAAAGCAAAGGCTGAACCCGAAAAACAGGGACCGAAAAGACCGAATGCTCAGGGCCTCTCGAACGTCGCGGTTCAGCGCGCTGGCGATCGGCTCGTCGTCGGTGTCGTCGGGTTCGGCGAGCAATGCGATTCGGTCGCGTGTGCCCCAACTCGAAAGCAGCACCGACAGAGTGATGGCCATCCCGAAGATCCCGGCGTAGACGACGTAGGGCGCGGGGTTGAGACGGCCGTCGGCGAACTCCGGAGTCTGCATGCCGGCGACCAGGACGTAGTAGCCGGTGACCGAGATCGCGGTTGCGATCGTGGCCGAGAGAGATCGCGCCATCACCACGCGGGTTCGCTCGTCGAAGTTGTCGGTGAGCTCGGCACCCAGCGCCATGTGCGGTACGTGGAACAATGTCATCGCGCCGCGCGTCAGCACGGCGAAGCAGACCAGCCAGCCGAAGAGAGCCCACTCGCGCCGAATTCCGAGCGCGGCGCCCAGGTCGTGCGGCGGTGCGAAGGTCAGATAGAAGCAAACTCCCAGAGGCAACGCGGACGCGATCATGTAGGGGTGTCGGCGTCCCCAGCGGGATCTTGTTCGGTCCGACAACACGGCCACCAATGGATCCGTGACGGCATCGAACATCAGGGCGACCATCAGCGCGGCTCCCGTATACGATCCGGACAGGCCGATGACGGAGGTGTAGTAAAACAGCAGAAAGGTCGTGAAGGCGTAGTTCTTGATGCCTTCGGATGCCTGGCCGAGACCGTACAGCCACACGGTTCTTGCAGGTAGTCTCGTGCGGCTACGATCGTTGGCTGGGCTCTGGGTCGTCATCGTCTGTGCAGGTCGAGGTGTCTCTGGTGGTGTGATCCTGCGGGAACTGGCTCGCGCCTCTGATCATCGCGTGCGTAGCGCGACTCGACAAGTCGCGGACGCCGTCGGGCCTCGAATGGTGTGCGCCATCGTCGACCACGGTCGTGTGGGGAGCCAGGGGGAAGGTCACCGGATTCGGCAGCCCTGGACGCCTCGTCCGGCGTTGGGTAGGGGATCGTTCGAGTGTCGACCGAAATACACGGTTGCCAGGTTCCTGTACGGTCGAGTTCGTGCACGCCGGCCGGCCGACGGCAGGTACGATCAGCGGGAGAGAGGTTGGTATGAGAGTCATCGACACGATGGATGCGCGACCGCGCCGCACGCTCCGCGCGGTCGTCGTGGTGGCGTTAGTGCTCTGGGCTCAGGTGGGGGGCGGCAGGGTGGTGGCCGGCGCGGATCGAGCGCTCACCTTCGCTCGTGTCGGCGCCGGGATCGTGTTGGTGACAGAGTACGACCACGACACGGTCCGCGGTGTGAATCTGAGCTGCGCCCTCGGGCGGCCGGTCGCGGACCCGATCTCGGTCTTCCAGGCCGAAGGCTACCGCAAACTGCGCGTATTGGCCGCCACTGCCGGCGGTTCGAGCGGCGAGTGTATCTTGGTGTCGAAGGTGGCCGACTTGACGATCCCAGTCGATCTGACCGACCACCATGTCGCCGTCGGCACGAACTTCCCCGAGCACGCCGGCGAAGCGGAGGTCGAGGGCGGGCCTTTTCTATTCGCCAAGATGGTTG
>JANQHZ010001138.1 GCA_028282445.1 Candidatus Binatia bacterium
CGGACGCTGGATCCAGGAGCATTACGTCACGCGCGAAGGCCAGGAGACCTACTCCTACTACGGGTTTCTCAACAAGACCTGCTTCAACATCGGCTACCATAACGAGCACCACGACCTGGCGACAATCCCGTGGAACAATCTGCCGAAACTCAAGAAGATGGCGCCGGAGTTCTACGACAACCTGGCCTCGTACCGCTCCCTCACCGGTGTCATCCTGCGCTACATCCTCGACCCCGAGATGTCGTCGTACAACCGCATCATCCGCGAGCCCTCCGCCAACGCCGAGTGACCTCGAGCTCGGCGAGCTCGCTTCGCTAGCGACTCCCGGCGTTGGCAGCAAAACATCCCTCGCGCGCGGCCGCGTCGGCGGCGATTCGGTCGAACGCCTCCAGCCACCCGCTGCACGAGTAGCGGCCGAGCGAAGAGCCCTGGCGGACGACGACGGTACCTCTATCCGGACTGACGTAGAGGAACTGCCCGAGGATCCCCTCCGCACGTACGCTGGAAGGCTCGCCGCGTGCGATCGACCAACCGCGCTCGTAGGGTGTCTCCGACGTCGATCGCATCGCTTCGAAGAGATTGGCGCGCCAGCGCTTCCCGATTCTGAGAAAACTGCGCCTGATGAGGCAGCCCCTCCTGCTTGCTGCGGTCGCGGCGAGAGGGAATAATCCCTTGACAATCTAGCGCCGAAGCGTCAACCACAGACTACTCTACCGACGATCGGAGTACTCCTATGCGTGGACGCTACTTGAAGCTCTATCTTGCGATACTAGTGATGGCAGTGGCTCCGCTGGTGGCCGGTGCATGGCAGGTAAAAGTCGGGGGAGACGAGTCGTTGGCGTGGGCGGTTCGCTTCGACTCTACCGGCAATATAGCCGCCGCGGGAACCATCGATGGATCCATGGCGGCGGTCAAGCTGACACCGCAGGGGGCGACCCAATGGACCGCCAAACCCTTTGGTGCCGCCGACGGCCGCGCCGCGGCCTTGGACATCGGGTCCAACGGCTCGATCGCCATCGCGGGTATGTTCAAGATAACCTCACCCTCCACCTCCAATGAACACTTGGCCGCAGCACTGCTGAACCCTGGGAATGGGCAAGCGATCTGGACCGACGTCAACCCGGGTACGAGAAATCAATCCGCCAGCTCCATCGTTATCGACGCCGCCGACAACGTATTCGTCGGCGGGCGTGCGAGCGGACCGGGGAACGCCAGTCGAGCGTTCGCAGTCCACCAGGTTCCCGGCAACGGTTGGGCAACCGCTTTGGCGCCGGACCCGGTCAACGGGGACTACCCAGGCGGGGTGGCCGCCGATCTCGCAATCGGCGTGGGGCAAGAAATCATCGCAGCCGGTCGCACACACACGCTCGAGGTGGGAGGCACAAATACCGGAATCGCCTCTACTAACATCCTCGTAGCGAAGCTCGACAACTCGACGGGAGCGGTGATCTGGCAAACCAAGATTCCGGAGCCGTCCGACGCGTACGGCATCGCCGTCGATGGCAGTGGCGACGTGTACTTGAGCGGCAGCATTTCGGAAGACCTCAGTAGCTTCGGCGGTGTCGATTTCGCCGTCATCAAGCTCGATGGGACCGACGGTAGCGAGATCTGGCGCTATGTCGTCGAAGATCCAGGCGACAATAGCGCCGCGATCGATATCGTCGTGGGTGACGGCGGCAACGTCTACGCGGCGGGCTCGGTCGATCTAGGTGGTGCCGCGGAAATGACCGTCGTGAAGCTGGATGGCACTACCGGAGGCGAGATCTGGAGATCCCAGATTGCGAACGACGTGGCGTCGATCCCGGGAGCACTCATCCCGGGAGTAGAGGGCGACGCATACGCGCTCACCGTCGATGCGGCCGGCAACATCGTCGCCGCCGGTATGATCAACGCGACCTGGATCCCGATCGGTCCCGGCGCTACACGCGACTTCGCGGTCGCCAAGTTCGATGCGGACGACGGCGCCGTGCACTGGATCAACAACTTCGGGTTCGGCCAAGCGCTGGATGTCGACGTACATCCCTCGGGTCAGATCGCCGCGTCGGGCCATACAGAATACTCACCGCAACGCTTCACGATCGTGGGCTTCTCCGACCTGATTGCCGCCAAGTCGCTCAAGATGCGCGACCACTTCAACCCTGCGAGGAGATCTTTGAAGTTGGTGGCGCGCGACTACTTCATCCACGCCCCGTCGCCGGGAACAGCAGGCGACCCGACCATTCACGGTGCCACCTTGGTCGTCCAAGACGCCGCTTCGGGCGCACGGCGGGTCCTCGATTTCCCGGCCGAGCATTGGAAACTGAAGGGCAAGGGGCGCTACAGCTACCGCAACAAGACCGGCAGCACGACCTGCACCAAGGCCACTGTCCGCGCAGGCACGCTGGCCATCGTTTGCAAAGGAAGCGATCTCGACCTGCCGTCGACCGAGGGCCCGCTGTCGGCCGTCGCCGCGGAGTTCGCTCTCGGCAGCCGAGGCGGGCGCCTCTGTACGCTCTTCGGAGGCGACGTCCGCAGCAACGACGATCGGCGCTTCGCTGCACGCAACGCCGGCCGCCCCGACACCTGCTCGGCGTATTAGAGGTCTCCTGACATAGGAAACCCGGCGCGGTCCAAGAACCAGCTTCTCCGACAGCGTCAGTATCGTCGATGTCGCCTCCGACCCTCCGCAGGTGACACGAACCACCCTGCCCACACCCGAGCGCCGACGCCGGCGCTCGGGCATCGTGCAAAGCGTTCGCAACCCCCGCATCAAAGTCATCTGCCAACTCATCTCAAGATGGCAGGCGCGGCATGGCGCACGGAAGAGTCAATCCGTTTCGCTGTGAGAGCCGATCTACGGTTCGGCAAGATTTTCAC
>JANQHZ010001145.1 GCA_028282445.1 Candidatus Binatia bacterium
CGAAAATGCCGACCCGAACATCTGCACCGATCTGCTCGACGCGCTCGACAAGCTGATTCCCGACGGCGTCTGGCGACACGACCGCATCGACGGCAACGGCGCCGCGCACATCAAAGCAGCCATGCTCGGCCCTGGAGAGACCATTCCGGTCCGACGCGGCCAGCTCGTTCTCGGCACCTGGCAAGCATTGATGCTGGTCGAGCTCGACGGACCCCGCCAACGACGGGTCGTGGTGACCGTTCGCTAGACCCGGCCCGTCGACTCTATCGCAGCCGAGCGTTCGAAGAGCTCCGTGCTTCCACCTCGTCGATCACGGCTCGGATCGTTTGCACACCGCTTACGCGCGACTCTCTTCTCTTCACGTCGAAAGTCAGCGTCAAGAGCGATCCGCGGCGGCGGGTCACCGGCTCCGATGCGGCAAAGGCGACGCGGAGAATTCCGGGGCGGACGACCCTTTGCGCGACCAGAACCTCGGCTCCCACGTTACGAGACTCTACCGACAATGGGCTCAGTTGCGAATCGTCGTAGCGCAAATCGAGGTCGAGCGACTGGTACGGCTCACCCGATCGCACGTACACTTTCATGGTGGCTTGCTCGCCGCGAATGCGCAGGCGACTGAGGCGAACGCGCGTGCGTCTCCTGAGAGTCCGTTGGGTCGACGCGTTCTCGCTGGCCGTCCATGAGCCGCTGCAGTCGCCAAGCAGAACCGCGTCGAATACGAGCCGGTTCATGTCCGTGCCAAGCGTCGGCACCACCAACGCTCCAGGAACGCAACGCTCCGAAGAAATGATCGGTGGTACGGCGACCCCACCCGATTCGCTCGAGGGGACCAATAGCCAATCACTTCCACAACGCCCGGCCACCGGTAACTCACCGAGGGTTCCGAGATTGAGTTGAAGCAGCCGGGCCGCATCGAGCGGAGAGAGTGTTCCGTCGCCGGTAGCGTCGCACGCGAGGCGTTGGATGTCGGACAGCTGTCGCGACCCAACCACTGCTTGCAGTGCGTATGCGGCATCGAGCGACGAGACGGCAGAGCCAACGCCGCCGTCCTTCGAGCCGCGCAGCTCGACGTAGCTACCGTCGACCACCCGGTCGAAGTCAAAGCCGCCGTCCATGCCTGTCATCGTGCTCGCCGAAACCGATCCGTTGATCTGAACGTCGACACCGGGCACGCCGACGCCGTCCATGAAGTAGCGAACGCGGCCGGCCACTGCGTGCATTCCGATGGTCGGTGGAGCGGTAAACGTCGCCGAGGGGGTCAGAGTTGGGGTCCAAGTCGGTGTGTCGGTCCGAGTCGGCGTCAGCGTCGATGTATGGGTCGCGGTATGGGTCTTGGTCGGGGTCTTCGTCGGGGTATGGGTCTTGGTCAGTGTCTTGGTCGGGGTGAGGGTTGAGGTCGGGGGCGGAGTCTTCGTCGGGGTATGGGTCTTGGTCAGTGTCTTGGTCGGGGTATGGGTCTTGGTCGGGGTGAGAGTTGAGGTCGGGAGCGGGGTATCCGTATGCCGCGGTGTCGGCGTATGGCTCGGCGCGGAAGTCGGGGTCGGGGTATCGGGAACGGGCTCGGTAGGACTCGGGGTCGGCGTCTGCGACAGAGCCGGATAGGTGAAGCGCATCGCATCTTCGTCGTCGCTACCCAGATTCGAGCAGCGACCGTTGAAATAGGCGAAGGAGCGCATGATCGCATTCGACACCGGCGAGTGGGCGAGACCGATCGCATGGCCAAGCTCGTGGGTCGCGACTTCGGACAAGTTACATCGATTCCAGCCCCAGCAATGCGACCAACCGTTGTTGAACGTCACCTTACCGACGCGAATACGGCGGAACCGCGTTCCGTTCACGATGCGAGTCTCACCGGAAGTGCAGAAACCGCCGATCGCAAGCACTCCTCCGCACCCATTCGGATCGCTGATCTCGTTGAATGGGTCGTTGAAAACGATGCGGTTCCCGCCGTTGCAACCCGCGAAGGGTAGCGGAGCGTCCATCGGCCCGTCGTCGGCGAG
>JANQHZ010001182.1 GCA_028282445.1 Candidatus Binatia bacterium
CGCAGCACTTCGCGCAGCCGGTCCTGGGTGCACGGCTTGGCCAGAATCGGTTGGTCGGGCAGCTCGTCGCGCAGCGGACTACCGCTGCGCCAGATGCCGCCGGTAACGAACACGACCCGATGGGCGAGAGCCGGGTGACTCGCGGAGAGCTCCTCGTAGATTTGAGGGCCCGACTTGCCGGGTAGGCGGACGTCTAGAAATACGGCGTCCCAGTCGCGCTCGTCGATGACCTCGAAGGCCTCGTCGCCGCTGTAGACGTGCTCGACCTCGATGCCTTCGGCGTTGAGCATCATTTGCAGCGCTTCAGCGACGTCCGGATCGTCATCGACCAACAGGACGCACTCCCCTCGCTCGTGATCGGAACCCGCGATGACCTCGTCGATCGGCAGGGCCAATATAAAGGTGGTGCCGGCGCCCGGCTCGCTTTCGACTCTCAGGTCACCGGCATGCGCCTGCGCGATGGCATAACTGACGCTGAGTCCCAATCCGGAGCCTTCGTCTTTCGTCGAGAAAAAGGGGTCGAAGATCCGGTCGCGCATCTCCGGCTCGATCCCCGGTCCGTTGTCCGTTACGCGGATCAGCATTTGATCCCCGATGCCGCGAACCTCGACTCTGAGCCGGAGCGTTTCATCCTCCGAGGACGCCTGCACAGCGTTCTTCAGAAGGTTCAACACGATCTGCTGGATCTGTTGCGGATCGGCCTGGACTCTCGGAAGGTCGGTGTCGAATTCGGTCTCGACGGTCGCGTTTCGATGCGCCAGGTCGGGCCCGATCATTTCGAGGGTTCGCCGTGCCACCTCGACAAGATCGACCGGGCTGCGTTGCGGCGTGTGCGGCCGCGCGAAACCGAGCACCCCACGAACGATCTCCGCGATCCGTGCCGATTGTTCGTCGACATGCCGCAGAGCGCTCTTCAACTCCTCGACGCTCGATTGGTCGCCGATGTTGGTGTAGGCGGTGATGACCGCCAGCGCATTGTTTACCTCGTGAGCGATGCCCGCTCCCATCTCCCCGATCGCCGCCAATCGGTCGACACGACGAAGTCGTTCCTGGAGTTTCTTCTCCTCGGTAATGTCGCGTACGACGGCGACTGCCCCGCCGATCGCCCCATCGTCGTCGCGGATGAGCGTGACATCGACCAGCGCGGGAAACTCGTTGCCGTCTTTGCGACGGGCCGAGGCCTCGCCGCGCCATCCGCTGCTCCGCACGGCTTCGGCAACGCCGGACGCCCACTCTTCCTGACCGACCGCCAAGTCCGAGGCCATCCGGCCCAACACCTCGCCCGAACCGTACCCCAGCATCCGAACCAGCGCCTTGTTGGCGTAGGCGATCCGGCCTCGCTGATCGGTGATCAAGATGCCGTCGCCCGAGCTCTCGACCGCCCGTACGAGTCGGTGACTCTCCGCAATCAGGCGTGCCCGTTGCAAAGCCACCGCGGTCTGTCGCGCCACCCCGTCGGCGATACTCAGGTCTCTCTGGGTAAAGCCGCCCTGCCCGCGACGCCGGGCAAACTCCATCACCCCATAGAAGCGCTGCCCGCTGAGCAACGGAGCGATCAACACCGCCGGAACGTCGAGAGACGACACGTGAGCGCTACTGGTTTCGCTCGCCGAAACCACGACACAGTGTCCCAATCGACGAACCCATTCAAAGTCCGGCATGTCGTCCGGCGACAGCTCCATGGTCGAGAAGTTGTGCGCCAGATTCGGACCGGCCCCGGACGCCACCGCACCGCGGTATACCCCCGACTCCTCGTCCCAAAGTAGGATCCCACAGTAGTCGACTTCGACACTCTTTGGCGCGATCTCGACCACCGCCTCGAGGATCTCGTCGATCTCGGTCAATCGGCTGATCGTCTCGCTCACCCGGAGAAGAGCGCCGGCGACAGCCGAATGCGTGTCGGCAAGCTTTTCCGCCGCTCGGGTCCGCGCTTCGGAGCGACCGTTGCCAAGTGCGTGCCGCAGCCATGAGGTCATCAGGGGAACGACCAGCAAGATACCCAACACGGCATACTTCACCGCACTGTGCGCCAGCTTCGGCCCGAGCATCGCAAGCGGGATGACCGGCACCACATCGAGCAGCTGCACCGCCCACACCAAGGTGATCATCGAGAAGGTCGCGACCGTGAAGAGCGCCGCCATCGCCTGCCCGAAAACCATCAGGTAG
>JANQHZ010001184.1 GCA_028282445.1 Candidatus Binatia bacterium
TCGCCGATCGAATGCGCTCTCTACCACGACGAGGTCGAATCGGCTTCGAGCCTGCAGACCTTTTCCGGGGACGTCTTTCGCGAGCTCGAGGAGCGCTACGGTGCTGCTGCCGAACGAGAGGTCACCGAGCTCGACGCCGGGGTGATCGGCGCCAGTCCTTTTCTGAAGCTGTACTGGAGGTACCGCATCGAGCGCGAGGGCGGCGGCGAGGTGCTCGGTGAGCTCAAGCAGATGATCGCCAGTCGCGAGGGTCGCTCGGTGTACTGCGTGCACCACGAGAACGGATACAGCGAAACCTTCGACCGTGTCTTTCGACAGTTGGTCGGCAGCCTGCGTTTCTCGGCCTACGACGACCTGCGGCCGTACTTCACGCAGGTCGACGTGCTGTCGGCCGGTGGCGAGAGCTTCGGGTTTTCGGTCGTGACCGCGACGCTCGAAGAAGACGGTGACCCGCGCATCGTGCGCTACACCGCGAGCCTGGGGCGCGGCGAGCGCGGCGTGACTGCACGCGACGTGACCGAGGTCGAGCACTCGACCGTCGGCGGAGTGCTGCGCAACAAGCTCTACACCGACTATCGCAACGGCGAGGTCGCCAGCTCGCTCATTCTCGAAGGTGCCGACGGGGTCGGCTGGCAGGTTCGCGGCGAGCGCGAGGGCGAGGCGCTCGAGGCGGTATTCGAACAAGACCGCCTCGATTCTTGGATCGGCAGGTCGCGCGCCTTCCGCTACATCACGCTCGACCCGATCGAGCGCGGGCGGACTTTTGAATCTCAGGTGTGGGAGCCGAGCCTCGATATCGATGCAAGCGTGGCCCGCCGTTCTGCGCTCGAAGACGTGCTCGAGAACGATCGCTATGCGGCTTCCGTCGAAGTCGGCGAGCGGCGCAGCCGAGCGATCGTCGATCGCGACGGTTTGACCTACCGGGAAACTCGCGCCACCGACCGCGGCGAGGTCCTGCAGGAACGAGTTTTTTCCGAAGGCGCTCTGCGCTGAGCGGAGCGTCGCCGGCTCCCGAATCCTTTTCGGCCGGCTCGAAGACTCGCGGTAGGGCTTTGCGAGTCGACCGGATGTCGATCGTGGCGTTCAGGTGACCGACTCCGTGTGCTCGGTTCCAGGATCCGTTTAGCCGGCGTCAAGGCCGGTCGGCGATTGCGACGCCGCGGCGCGTTTGCTCCAGCCAGCGTCGGTCCGGTAGATTTGCCGTTTCGGATTCGCGCGAAACAAGGGAGGTTTCATGGCCATCGATTTTTCTTTTCCACCCGAGATCGACGAGCTCCGTCAAAAGGTACGTGCCTTCGTCGACGAGATCGTCCGGCCCGCGGAAGCGCGAATCGCCGAGCGCGAGGGCGACCGTCGCTTCATGATCGAAGAGATCATCAAGATGCGCGAGGAGGCACACAGCCGCGGATTGTGGCTGCCCCACATGCCGAAGGAGTACGGCGGCATGGGGCTCGGTCACGTTGCGATGGCCAGCGTCTCGGCGGAGGCGGCCAAGTCCGGTTTCGGGCCGTATGCGTTGAACGCCCAGGCGCCCGATGAAGGCAACATGCACACCCTCCTGCACTGGGGCACCGAGGAGCAGAAGAAGAAGTATCTGGTGCCGCTGTGCAAGGGCATGTCGCGCTCGTGCTTTGCGATGACCGAGCCCGAGGTCGCCGGCTCCGACCCGACCCTGATCCAGACCAAGGCAGTGCTCGACGGCGACGACTGGGTGATCAACGGGCACAAGTGGTTCATCTCGGGCGCCAAGGGGGCGAAGTTCGCCATCTTGATCGCGCGAACCGAGGACAACCCGGAGATCCCGCAAGCTGCCAACTCGGCCTTCATCGTCGACCTGCCGAGCGAGGGCTGGGAGGCCGTGCGCGACGTCGAGACCATGTCGGGCAGTCACAACCACTGCGAGATCCGCATCGACAACCTGCGTGTGCCGAAGAGTGCCATGCTCGGCGGTCGCGGCCAGGGCCACAAGCTCGGCCAGGCGAGACTCGGCCCGGCCCGCCTGGCGCACTGCATGCGCTGGCTCGGTCAGGCCGAAGTCGCGCTCGACATGATGGTCGACCGATCGCTCAACCGCTTCGCGCACGGCTCGTTGCTCGCCGAAAAGCAGGGCATCCAGTGGATGATCTCGGACTCGGCGATGGAGCTCTACCAGTGCAAGCTCATGATCCTGCACGCCGCCTACAAGATCGAC
>JANQHZ010000036.1 GCA_028282445.1 Candidatus Binatia bacterium
GCGTTCGAGTCGCGCCGGGAAAGTTTCGCAGAGCAAGTCCGCTCCACATGCGTCGGCAATGCCACCGGCAACGGCGAGAGCGCGCCCGCGCAGCGCGCGTCCGCCGAGGAATAGGGCTGCGGGATCGCCGGCGCGCAGCACGCTGGCGATCCGTTCGATCGACGCGTGGTCGGGTGCGGCGGGGCTCGTTGGTGTCGCGCCGAGTCCGATCTCACCACCGTCGAGCCAGCATGCGTCGGCCGGAAGAATCAGGGTCGCGACCTGGCCCGGCGGACCTTGCGCGGCGCGCACCGCGGCGGCGGTGTCGCGTCCCGCCTCGCTCGGCGTGTTGGTGGTTCGGATCCAATCCGAGACGTTGCGGGCGACGGATTCAATGTCCGACTGGAGCTGAGCGTCGTACTTGGCGTGGTAGGTCGCGTGATCGCCGACGATGTTGACCACCGGAACGCCGCCCTTGCGGGCGTTGTGCAGATTCGCAAGCCCGTTGCCGAGGCCTGGGCCGAGATGGAGAAGGTTGGCGCCGGGTCGTCCGCTCATCCGCGCGTAGCCGTCGGCGGCGCCGGTGGCGACTCCCTCGAAGAGAGCGAGAACCCCGCGCATCTCGGGCACCTCGTCGAGCGCCGCCACGAAGTGCATCTCCGACGTTCCGGGGTTCATGAAGCAGGCATCGATACCGCAATCGACCAACGTACGTATGACGGCCCCGGCACCGTTCACTTCGACCCACCGCGATTGGACATGGAGCATAGAGACCTTGGATGCACCCGCGGCGTCAAGAGCCAAAAGGCGCTCACCCGGTGCCTGTTCGGCGCGCGCTGGCTTCACGCCGACGAATACCGTAGCTTCCGTCTCAGCAGTGGGAGCGCGGCGATGTCTCTGACTCGTGAACAACTAGACGGATTCTGGCAGGACGGTTACCTGGTCATCCGAGGATTGCTCGACATCGACAACGTCGAGCGTTGGCGCGATCGTCTGGCGGAGATCGTTTCCGGAGAGGCCGAGCGGTCCAAGCGCATGCTCGTGATGAAGGACGTCATGGTCGCGAAGGGCGCTGTCGAGCCGTCCCACGACCTCGAAGCGATTGCCAAGGTGCAGGACTACGAAGGCGACCCGGTCCTGGACACATACGCGCACGACCCGCGCGTTCTCGAGGTCATCCAGAGCCTGATCGGCGACGAGGTGATGAGCATCCATACGATGCTGATCAACAAGCCGCCGAACGTCGACGGACGCCATCCGCTTCACCAGGATCTGTTGTATTTTCCGTTTCGGCCGGCCGACAAGATCGCGGCGTCGTGGACGGCGCTGGAGCCTGTCACTCGGGCCAACGGTTGCCTGGTGGCGGTGCCGGGTACCCATCGCGAGCCGCTTCGGCGGCACGGGCGGCCCGATTGGGAATACGTCAACGTCGCCTACCTCGGCGCGGTCGGCGCCGATGCACTGCTCGAACGGCGGGTGCACCTCGAGATGGAGCCCGGCGACACCGTGTTTTTCCATCCGCTGCTGCTGCACGGCTCGGGCCGGAACCGCACGAGCGCCTTCCGCCGGGCGATTTCGGCCCACTACGCCAACGTCGAGGTCACCTGGGAGTGGGCCGGCGGCGACCTGAAGAGGCCGTATCGAATCGTGACGGGGCCGCGCAAAGGCGAGCTCTGGTCGGGGCACCACAACACCGAGACCCCGATCAATCCGCTCGACTACCTCGCCGACAGCGTCGAGGAGATGTTGCGCGTCGGCGAGTCGAACTACAGTCGGGCAGACTCACCCGACTGATCCACTGCGGTCGCCCCTCTACTCGGTATCTTCGCCGACCATCGCGCCGGGTCCGATCTCCAGCATGCGGTCGAGCGAGGCGCGGGCGCCCGCGATCAGTTCGGCCGGTAACTCGATTTCGTGCTGGGTTTTTCGCAGTGCCTCGAGGGTATCCTCCAGCGTGATCTCGGCCATGTGCGGACAACGCTGGCTGCACAGGCGCAACACGTCGCGGTGCGGATTGGCTGCGATGATGTTGTCGCCCATCGAACACTCGGTGAGCAGCAGATAGCGAGGAGCGTCGACCTCCTCGACGTACTTGATCATCGCCGAGGTGCTGCCGGAAAAGTCGGCGTCGTCGACGACTTCCTCCTTGCATTCCGGGTGCGCCAGGACGACCACATCGGGGAACTGCTTTCGCACGCTGGAAATGTCGTCGGTGCTGAACAACTCGTGCACCTCGCAGGTTCCGTTCCAAGTGATCAAGGCCCGCTCGCCGGGCTCGATGGCGTCGGCGCCCGGGCCGCCGAGCAGCTTGGGGACGACGACTTTGATGCCGATCTCCCTGGCCACATTGGCGGTCAGGTACTGATCGGGCAGGAAGAGGATCTGGTCGTTTCCCTGGGAGAAGAGGTGGTTGGCGACCGCGACCGCATTCGAGGAGGTACAGCAGATGTCGGTTTCGCCCTTCACGTCGGCATAGGTGTTGACGTAGTTGACCACCGGTGCGCCGGGGAACTCTTCGCGCAGCTTGCGGATGTCCTCGGGTGTGATCGCGGCGGCGAGCGAGCAGCCGGCGCGCAGAGACGGCAGCAGTACGGTGCGCGTCGGGTTCAGGATCTTGGCCGTCTCGGCCATGAACTTGACGCCGCAGAAGAGGATGATGTCCGCTTCGCTCTCGGCGGAGATCCGCGCCAGGCCGAGCGAGTCTCCGACGTGGTCTGGAACCGTGTGGTAGAGTGCGGGCTCCATGTAGTTGTGGCCGAGGATGATGGCGTTGCGTTCGCGCTTGAGGCGGATGATTTCGTGAACGAGCTCCGCCTTGATCTGGATCTCGGGCAGCGGCACCACTTTGGCGAGCTGATCCGACATGATGTCGCGCACTCCGGCGACGTTGGTAGCGTCGTGAACGGCTTGTCTCATCATGCGACGAGCCTCAGCGTTCTGAGGTCGGATTTCAAGGCCGGGCTCGGTCAGCCCGACGATCGTGTAGACGGAGCCGGGGCGAGAGGGCGTTGGCCCTCTCACCCGCCTGGCTAATCCTCGACGTAGTAGTAGCCCATCAGGATGAACATCTCATCCTCGGTGGTGACGCCGCCGCGCAGGGTGCAGGCGTCGCAGAATCCGTCGCTCGCTCCGGGCGCGGTGTCGCAAGAAGCGTTGCGTTCGGCCTCGGAGTCTCCCGAGCAAGCTTGACCGACGAGGCCCTCGGTGCAGCCCGTGGGGACGTCGCATTTGCCCCCGAAGAGCTCGGGGCTCGAGCCGAACGGTGTGTCCGGGGAGGTGGACTGTCGCTTTACCTCGTCCGGGTCGGTGTAGCCGTTGTCGAAGAGCGAGCAGTAGGTGAGCGTACGCGTCGCGGCGCTCTGGTTGGCGGCCGAGTACGCGAGCGGCGGGTCGTACCGGAGGATTGTCGGGTCGTTGTACACCAGATTCGTGTACATCGTGACCGGCTCGGATTCGTCGATCACGTCGCCCTCGAGCGCAATCGTGATTGCCTTGATGATTTCGGCGACGGTCACTTTGCCGTCGCCGTCGGCGTCGATCGCTTCGCAACGCCGCAACGGACGATCGCCGAGCAAAATGCCGACGGCCCGGGTCAGCTCGTTGATGCGCAGGCGGCCGTTGCCGTTGCAGTCTCCGGTGGCGGGCGGTACGTAGCGTACGCACTCGGCTTGCGGACACATCTCGGGCACCTCGATCGACGTCTCTTCGACTGGGGAGCACGGCTCG
>JANQHZ010000071.1 GCA_028282445.1 Candidatus Binatia bacterium
GTCGGCGGCGTCGGGACTGACGGTGACGTCGACCTTGTCGACTTTGCGACCGTCGATGTTGTGTTGCCGCAAGAGGGTTGCGATGCAGTCGACCGGTCCAGCGACGTGAATCGAGCACGGGTATGCCGCGTAGCGCATGGTCTCGGTCAGCCAGATCTCGCCGAGCGAGCGGAATGCACCACCCGTCCCGCCGCGCCCGATCATCTCGAGATACCCGCTCTCTCCGCCGATCGGATCGCCATCGGCGACCAGGCCGTTGGCGGCCAACTCGGCGGCCTGGACACCGCCCGGCGCCGCCATCGCAGCGCATAGAATCTTCGAATCGGAGCGGACGAATCCAGCCCGAACCCCCATGCCGGGGTCTTGCACGGCCAAGCCGAGTGCACTGCGTGTCTGGTCGACATCGAGCTTGCGCAGCTTTGCTGCCGCCAGCGCCGCGCCGAGCCGGTGCGCGGCCGGGGTGCGAAAGTCGCCCAACGAGTCTTTGAGGGTCGTCAAACCGATTCGCCCCGCCGCCTCGTTCGCCATGATCTGCGCGACCAGCAGGTCCTTGCCGCTCGCGTTGAGCTGCTCGGCCAAGGCCAGCGACACCACCACCGAGGTCGCGCCGGCGTGCGCCCCGAGCAGAGCGTCGTCGTACATCAAGGCTGCGCTCAGCGCCGCGTTACCGAAGATCGCGTAGTGATTCGAAGTCTTCTCGCCGGTGGGGATCAGCGTCGAGTCCTTGCCCGCTCCCCAGTCTTTGACGGTTCGAGTAACCATGCGGCCGACTTCGCTGAAGTGGCCGGCGTGAATCGCGGCGATCACGCTGAGGATCTGGCTCTTCGCCTCCTCGACCACGCGTGAGGGGATGTCCTCGAACTTGAGGGCGTGCCCCCACTCGGCGATCGCTGCCGTCACGTTGCTTTTGTCGTTCATGCGAAGTGCCCTTTTAGAAGACATTTCGACCGCCCACAACAAAGGTTTTGGTTAGGCACGAGAATTGCGGCCGATTTTCCTCCCGGCCGCGCCGGCTGGCGCTTTGCGACGATCTCGTCCACTTTAGCTACGTCATGCAGAAAATCGCTTTGTTCTTGGCCTCCTGGGGGTACACCGGCTACGCGCCGGTGGCTTCGGGTACGGTAGGCACGGTCGCCGCGATCCCGTTTTTCTGGCTGTTCGCACGGATTCCGGACCCAGCGCTCGCGGTCGGCTCGTGCGCGCTGGCGATCGCCATCGCCTGCTGGATTGCCGGCCAGGCCGAGGAGACGCTGGGCGAGCACGACAGCGGCATCATCGTGATCGACGAGGTGGTGGGGTATCTGGCCGCCACCCTGCTGCTGCCGCCGACCTGGACGGTGACGATCTTCGCCTTCTTCCTGTTCCGGGCTTTCGACATCCTGAAGCCGCCGCCGGCGGCCTACTTCGACAAGAGCGTCAAAGGCGGTGTCGGAGTCGTGCTCGACGACGTGTTCGCGGGAATCTACGCCAACCTGGCGACCCGGGCTTTGATCGCCCTGACCGGTCCGATTCTCGGGTAGCCGCCGCCGCTGCCAAGGGAAATGGATGCTTGGCGGTGGACGTTCCCGAGTCGAGCGGAGCGTCCCAGCAAAGCCACAAAGACCCGTCCCCCTTCCAGGGGCTGTCGAAAAACGAAAGGGCACCCCTCGATACGGCCCTGACGGGCCTACTCGGGATGGTCGGTTCCTATCCTTTTCCGTGTTGCCGAGTAGCTGGAGCGGCGCTCCAGCGTATCGAGGCACTGCCTCAACCAATTTATCGACACGCCCTGGTAGGGGGACGGCTTGTTCTCGGCGCAGTCGCGGGGCTCCGTTTGCGCTGATAGTCTCGGTCTCTTGAACGGAGGGAACGATGCGTGCAGCAATTCTTAGCACCGGGGACGAGCTGACGACCGGACGAACGCTCGACACCAACGCCAATTACATTGCGGACCAACTTCTCGGGATCGGTTACGAGGTGGTCGCGATGATGACGGTCGGCGACTTCCCCGACCGTATTCGAAACGCCTGG